>NZ_JAALFC010000042.1 GCF_011058155.1 Litoribacterium kuwaitense
TATTTTTGCAAATCCTCTTCTGCCGCTGCGTCAATGATCAGTGGAACTTGGCTTTTTTGGGCGACTTCCCATGCTTCCTCCGGCGAAATCATATTTTTTTGCACACAATGATGCGATTTAACATATAGAATGGCCGCCGTCTGTTCGGTTATAGCCTCGGTCAAATGATAAGCTCGTCCTTCATTGGCATAACCGACTTCCACTAATCGGCCACCGCCAAGAGTGACCATCGTTTCCACAGGGGCTCCGTATTGAACGTTGTGCCCTTTTAGCAAGAGAATATCTCTTTGCCCGATCGTCTCTGCGTGCAAGCGTTCACTTAAACGCCTGTTCCCTTTCGTCACCACCGCTGCAACAGAAAGAGCTATGCCACTAGAAGCAGAATTCACAACAACTGCCGCTTCAGAGCCGAGCATTGCTGCGATACTACGTCCCGACTTATCAATCAATTCCGACATTTCTACATACTGCTGACCACCTTGCCTCATCGCCTCCATAACCGAATCGGAAGGCGCCGATACACCTAAAATACTCATACGGCCACTCGCATTAATGACCCGCTTCAACCCATATTTCTCATGAAAAGTACTCGCCATTAACAATCACCCCTTGCACGTGAATTGATCGATTTGTACGACGCTCTATGCCTTCAGAATCAACTAATGTCACCGGCTTTTGATCAACAGAAAACAAGGTCACATTAGCTAGATCTCCTACAACCAAGCGTCCGAGCTCTGGGCGCTTCAACCAAGAAGCTGGTTGCACCGTCACTGCACCGATCACAGCTGCGAGCGGATAACCGAGCGCCAAAAACTTTGTCAAAACATTGGACATACTATACACGGGTCCGTTTAACCGATTTTCTTGATAAATATCGGTACTGATCGTATTAAATGTGATGCCATACTTTTTTGCCTGTTCAGCAATCTGAAATGAAAAGCTGGCGCTCCCGTGGCCAACATCTAGATGTATACCTCGTTCAATCGCCTCTAATAGCTCAGGATAAGGAACGCCGTTTTCGTCAAAGACGTTATTTGGTTTGCCATTCAAATAATGTGTTAAGATATCGCCTTTTTTCAGTAGCTGCAGAATCCTCCGAACATCGGGAGGACCTGAACCAATGTGGACCATTAAAGGTTTTTTCGTTTGATCAGCGATTCGCCGAGCTTCACGCAAGGGGGCGATGCCATTCTCTTGAACAACACTACGGCTTATCCTCGCTTTTAAGCCGACAATCTGCTCTCCATAGTCGTGAATAGCCCGTAGTAATGCTTGCTCTTGTAACCAATCGTTTGTAGACAGTTCATCCACTCTCGCTAATCCAACAGACGAAATATTCAAAAAAGAAAGCACATTCGTACGTGCCTTTTGACACGAAGCGAGTAAATCGGCGATGCGGTCAGAACCGGTACTTCCTGCATCGACAATCGTCGTCACTCCTAATTGATAACCAATCGCATCAACCTGATCGCCATATGGTTGAAATTCCGGAAAGGCATGCGTATGCATATCAATCCACCCACTTGACGCATAAATGCAGTATTCCCCGTCTACATCAGCATGTGCCAAAAGCGTCCCACCTTGTTCAATTTGGACAATCCGCCCCTCTTCAATAACAAAATCGATCGTACGCTCCTTTACTGTTCTAAATCGAGTAAACACGATGCGCTCCAATTTAGTATCACCTCACTTTCAATCACTGTAGCATAAAATGAACGCACATTAAACATAACGTTATAATGTTAAATAAAAAAGAGAACCTCTGCTTGTCGTCAGCCCGCATTTCACTCATTGGGGGTTCCTGCAAACGATCAATCGGTATCCTTTGACCTTCAGCACGTTAGTGTCCACCTTCCATCACAGTGGCTGCTCGCCCATCAGCCACTCTCCTCACAACGATTGCCGTTATCTATGTATATTTTCAGCAATCACTACCGCGGTATGACATAAAGCACTTCCGGTGACTAACCTCATCAGAAAGCGATTTCATCATAAACAAAAACCCTGGGAGTCCACTGGCCAGCCAGGCATTATGAATCGATCCTTCCCTTGGCTGACCCGAGCGCTCATGCTTTATACCGTTAATTCCGAACAATCAATACATCACAAGGTGCATGACGAGTGATTGCTTCTGACACACTGCCAAGCACGAGACGTTCGACCGCATTTAAGCCCGTCGCCCCCGAAACAATTAAATCAACTTCAAACTTTTCGGCAAGGACTTTCGGAATTTTCGCCTTCGGGGAGCCGAAGTCAAGAACCGTTACGACATTCTCCACTCCGTATTCGAGCGCTTCTTTTTTATAACCCTCAATTAATTCTTCACCATATTTTTCTGCCTGTTCAATAAGAGAACGATCCGTATTTTCGATATACGTAAACGCTCTTGCATCAACGACATGAGCAATCATTAGCTGAGCTTTGTTTTCAATCGCAAGATCAAACGCTTTTTTTAATGCATGTTTTGCAGACGCGGATCCATCTACCGCCACGAGAATTTTTTGATATGTCGACATTCGGCATTCCTCCTAAAATATAGGTTATTGAGAAATAAGTACTGTCGTGAGAAAGATCAATAGTGGCATTAAAACAACGACATTTGCTACACTGGGGAAAACTGACGAAGTGGAGGTGTACCACGCTTGCCCACTTTCTTAAAACGTCCATACGCCATGTCGTTAGCCGCATTAACCGTAACAGTGTTTGTAACGACGGGGCTCTTGGTCATGATGAATATCTTCTTCAGTACAGAATGGATTCTCTTAAATGTAGCGACAGGAATCACTATCGTCGCATCTGCAATCATGATGATGGCACCGCTCATAGGGCTTGTCTACGCCTGCTATATTCCTAGTAAACGCAAGTGGCTTATGATTCTCGCTCATCTTGGCATGATGTTCACTGCATCAGCGTTTTCCTTGGGCGTTTTTTCTGTTTATTTATAAACTTAATTAAAGGCTTCGCCTGTCACAACCCATTCACGCAAATCACAGCCACGGGCGCCTTCCTTCACGTAAGGATCATTTTCCGCTAGCTGGCGAACCTCATCCTCGGAAGCGCCCCGGTAAATCACCATCCCGCCACTTCCATCGGTAAAACGACCCTTTGCGACAACAGCACCTTCCTCTGACAGCTTGTCCAAATATTGCAGATGCGCCTCCCGAAAGTCCTTACTTTTCTGCTCATCCTTCATCGGGAGCAAAACAGCATAATATTTCATCTTCATCATCCTTTCTACCAAGCAAAACTATACTCCTTTTTACTTTACTGAAAAATCTTACCTTTGAAAAGCAATTGATGTCATTCCCTGCCAAAAATCTAATACACCAATACATGCCTCGATATGATTTCTTTCTCTTCTAGGTTGGACTCTTCTTGCCTATTTAGAATAAAAATGCTCGCAATAAAAAAGTGCAGACAAAGTCATTTTTAAACTTTATCTACACGCACACCCTTGATGAGCCTTAGTCTTCCGTATCATACGAAATGATACTTGAGCGCTTTGGCAAGGTCACCTCAAGGATACCTTCGTTATAAATGACCCTCTTTCCCGCTTCATCAACTGGTGATGGGAGCACGACAAAACGTTGAAAATACTCCTCGTATATCTCCGTTCGCTTCGAGTCATCATCGCTTGTTTCATTCATACGTTGTGAACGACCGTACAAATGAAGCATCTCTCTCTCTACCTCAACGTGGATGTCCTCTTTTCGATAAAAATCAGGGATCTCACACGTGACAATCACATGATAATTTGTTTCCTGTACATCTAAGCGTCTTTCTTCAACAAAGAGTTCGTCATCTGTTAACAAAGGAAAATCGGTTAAAAAATGGTCAAATGACTTACGAAGTAGCTCCATACGCTTCCACGGATCTTCCGGAAGAAAAGCCATGCTGTCAGCCTCCATTGCAATCTCTAAAAGTGCCAAGTTCTCTGACAGCATATGCGAGATGTTTAAGCGCTGTGCTTAACACAGCGCTCAATAAAAGCGCTTTCTAAACACATTGACGAAGGGTCATACCATGGAAGTCACTTAGCAAGCATATGATCAGTGATCATTCTCTTTTGGCTAGACAATTTTCGGTTCGCTATAAAACCTAAACGAAAAGAACAGCATCGTGTGCTGCTCCTTTTCGCTGTTGACGATCACTCACCAAGGAGATTCGTTTGCTCATGTACGTAACAACTTGTTAACTGCCTGCAACGCGTGATTTCACCGGCAGCCAAATTTCTGCGTAATGGTTTTCTGCAAACGGGTCCTTCTCGTTATACACTTCTAGCTCCACATCTGCAGAAAGCGTATATCCGCTTGTCGGTAACCATTCTGAGAAAATCTTTTTCATCGTGTCCTGCATTGCATGAGGCATCGGACCATGAACTTCAAATGCAGCCCATGTCGCCGCCGGAACAGTCATCGTGTTAAAGCCTTTCGGAGGTTGTTCAGTCGTTTCTACGGCAACCCAATAATCTAATGTGCTAGATGGATGACGACCTTGAACAACACAGACGCCTAGTACTCCTTCAATAGAACCGTTGTTTAGCTTCTCTAACGTTTGAACCGTCCCGTCCTCATTGACTTCCGACCAAAACCTCGGTATTCCCACAAAATTTTCACCATTTTCCATAGAATACGTGCGTTCCCTGCCGACGATGTCAAATGATCCTCGTTCCACAATACGATACTTCATCGGATGTGCTCCTTTCAATTGAACTTGAATGGTTAAGGGGGTGTACGCGTTGACCTTGCCGAGACCATGTCGGGCCTCACTCGGACTCATTCCGTGCTGCTGGCGAAAGGCTTTAGAAAACGCTTCAGGCGTGTCATATCCGTATTTGTATGCCAGGTCAATCACTTTTTCAGACGTTGTACATAATTCGTTCGCAGCGAGCGTCAGCCGCCGACGCCTCAGATATTCACCGACCGACGTATCGGTCAACAACGTAAAGCAGCGCTGAAAATGAAACGGTGACACGTTCGCCTGCTGCGCAATCTCGTCGATCGTAATACGTTCATGCAAATGTTCTTCCATAAAATCAATTGCTCTTTGTAAAAATTCGATCCAAGCCACCGCGACTCCCCCTTGCAATCATCATAACGAATAAAAGGATTTGCTGACCTGTGATTCTCTGCTCATCGAAGACCGGTTTGTCTTAAGCTTACCTTAGAAACCTCACCTGCCTTATTTCCATCGGCAACGTTTTTTGGGCACAACAAAAGCATGACCGTATACAGCAAAACGCAAGGTGCAAAACGACGCACCCTGCACGATCCCATCCTGTGTTAACTAACGTTTTCATCCAGCGTTTCTTATCTTCCTCGTCCGCTCATGAACTGTGGTTCTATTGCAGACTTTACCCGTGTGCGCGCCTAAGCTGACAAACGATCACCACAGGCGCTCGCTCTTTCATATTTTTATGATGTGAAATCAGTCATTTTTATTTCTCCACAAATGCAAAATATCCTCCGGCTTTTCAAATATATATTCAGACGCTTCAAAGTCGTCGTCGTGCGCACCCCAGCTGGCGAGCCCAAATGCGACACTTGATGCCTTCGCGCAATTCAAGTCATGAACCGTGTCGCCGATATAAAGCGTTTCTTCTGGCTTGGCCGCTAATCCTTTTAAACAAGCAAACATCGGTTCTGGATCAGGCTTATGCTTGCTCGTCTCATCAACACAAACCGTATACGTAAAATACGGCGCTAAACCAAACGGCACAAACTCATCGTTGTACTCCTGCCGAGTTTTTGATGTCACAATGCCGAGCTTTACGCCGTGCTTTGTAAGCTGTTGAAGAACTTTTTCAATACCAGGAAACACTTTCACCTCATGAACAAAGTCGAGCACTTTTTTCTGCCAGATATCTTCAACGCGTTCCGGGTCACGAACATGAAGCTGCTTTAAAGCCTCTAAGCTCGTAAGGCCAAAGGTAAAACGCAAATCATCAATCGTGTATTCCTTTCCTTCTTCTTCGTTTAGTGTCATCTGTAACGCTTTTAAAATAGCGACTTCTGTATCAATCATTGTCCCATCAACATCGAAAATCACGTATTTATACATCGTACCGGCGTCCCCCTTACTCTTACTGAAGCTTGCTTATGCAATAACCTTACCATATGATATAGCGCTTTTGGCAGCCAAATCAACAGCACTTCCCCGCTAAATGATCTACATGTGCATGATTGAGAATGAACAACGACTTGAGCCTTGAGTAGACAGGGGAATGAAAAACGTTTAAGCGTTTGCGATGTATCCGTTTCTGGTTGGTACAGGCTATTTCACGTCAAGGCGATACGACATTTTTTCAAATTGCAGCTTAAAAGCAATGGCTGCAGCGATGAAAAATACGAGCCCAGCACTTACATAAACGTTGATCAGCGATGTGACCTCCATATAGACACCAGAGAGCCCTACGTCGGTCGATGAGAAGTATGTCGGCAGAATGAACGGTATTTTGACACCTGTGTTTACAGCTTTTTTACTCATTGGCACTACCCGCAAAGGTCGTCAACCACTGCAAATGCTCTTTAGCCAGCCCGACGCGATCCGTGATGAGAAAAAGAACAAGCCCAACACCAAAAGCAAGCACAGAAAAAATGAGCAGCAAAATTTGCAAATCGTTTCGCCCTTGAATAAACCAAATGCCTTCCTTGAAATCAGAAATCATATCGTTTTGGGTCACTTCCTGCGCAGACCACTCAGCTTTTGGCAAGAAGCTTAACACAATTCCAGATAGAGCAAAAATTACGAGCAGGCTGATGAGCGACCCTGTAATGCCAAACGACGCATAAACGGCTGTACCGATGATAGGACCTGCAATAATAAACAATGACATCAATGCCTGGGAAAATGCGATGGCAGCCTGCACATAGTCTTGCGGAACATGCTGGCGGATGATTTTCATTGATGACGGTTGAGAAAATTGCGACACAATAGCAGAGACGATTGTGACGATATAGATCGCTTGCCAAAGGCCGGACGAGACGACAAAATGGGCAGAATGGAAATCACGCTAAGCACATCCCCCAAAATCATCGTTCGTTTAGGCTGCCAGCGGTCGGCTAATATGCCCCCGATCAGCGAGAAAATAAAAATAGGCGCATATTCGACGACCGTCAGCAGTGATACAGCTATTGGGTCGCCATTTGTCTGGGCAACAACGAAAAATACAAGCGTCATATTTCTAATCCAAATACCGATGTTTTGCAAAAGGTCTGAGACCATGACAATGATAAAAACCCGGTTTGAAAAAAGCTCTTTCAAATACATCCCTCCTCGATCAATCTGACCAGTCGGTTTAATTATGTTAATTACAACACGAGCACGCCTTCCAAAAAGAGCTGCACCGCCCTTGTGTACAGTTGCTCCAAATCACTGACTTCCATTTGATAATAATTGACACCAAGTCCATTCATCAGCCCTGTAAACACAAGCGCCAATTCATGCGCATCATTCTCCTTCACGACTCCTTCGTCGATGCCTGCCTGAAAAATGTCTTTGTAAACATCCAATGGCGCCTGCACTAAATGCAGAGACTGATCTAGAAACTCTTGCTGTGCTGTTGTATTCATATAAAACTCGTCGATCACCTTTAACAATGGATTATGAAAGTCTTTGACGTAATACTCTGTGACAAGGTGTAGTTTCTCCTGAAACGAGCTGGATTGAGTTTCCGCCTCTCCCCACTTTTTAATCCAACCATTTGAAAACGTCTCAATTAAAGCCATAAACAGCTTTTCTTTACTGCCAAAATGATAATAAATGCTCCCTTTACTCATGCCGCTATGCTGTACAATATCCTCCATTGACGTACCGACATACCCTTTTTGCACGAACATTTCTTCCGCTTTTTCTAAAATAAGCGCTCGTGTTGATTGTGCTTTTTGACTCATTTTCACCCCTCCAAAACTGACCGTTCGGTTTAATTAGTAGCGCTGTCTTGTATACTTGCAACGGGTTAATGATATCGCGCGACCCGTCCAAGGCGACTATTTCCCCACCAAGTCGATGAGTCAAATCCTCAAATTCGCCTGTAATATCCAGCACATGTCCTTTCCCTGCATGATTTATGCTACTTTTTTAAGCAACGCCGATTTACCTGAACCCATTTTCCCAATCATTAAAGCATGATAACATTTTCGTTTTTGATCTCTATGAAACACAAATCAAATATCACATTTCCATTGTGAGTGCGTAGCAAGTGGCAGCCCCTCCATCACCCTCAGAGAGGACAGTGTTTCCACATGTTGAGATGATTATATCATGAATGCACTGACTTGCATATTTTATATATGATGGGGTGAAAACAATGGTTTTGTTAATAATACGATCGTTGAGATTTTATTGTTTTCTCCCGTTTCCAACCTCACCGTTTCCAACCTCACCATTTCAACCACTGCGAATCGGCAATCCATTCATACACGCTTTCTGTTCCAAAGAAATGCATCGAGTATATAAAACATCCGTGGCTGTCTGTAGTTACGGCTATTCTCAATACATGCTTGTTTATTCAATGAATATCTTCGCTAATACACATCCCGAAAAAGTACAAAATAGAGCCACTACGATAGTGCCCAACTGGGTGTCTAAATAATTATTAAGAAGGATCCCTTGAGGGGGGAGTGTGTAAGCAACGAATATCGCTGTAAAGATAGCTTGCTTAGTATTTAGCTTAAACAATATGAATTCCTCCTTTCAGATGTGTTAATAATCGTCCCTGAGTAAATTTAAGACTGGAAGCACTGTATAAACAAACGCTAGAAATTTTTCAATCCCGTATTATTCCAGAACCGTACGCCTTGTCCCCTATGATATGCCTTACTGTAAGGATGAATGCCTGAAATAAATCAATGGAGAGAATCGAACTATAGACTTGAATACCTGCAAGAGCTTCTTTATGCCGTCATCGACTGTATGGAGTTTGTTTGTCTCCCCCACGACTAATGCCAACGTGGTGGTTTACCTCGTTCCCGTCTACATTTTCCGCGCTAGTCCTGTGTTAAAGAACGACTTGTAGAATCAATACTCATTTTTCAAGAACTAAGGTCGATGTGCTAGGCATGAAAGACTGCGCAGAAAAACGGTTTCTTTCTATTTGCTAAAGCAACTGTAGAATATTTTCCATAAACCATATTTGTTTGTTTTATCACATTTTCAATCAGTATATTGCCATAATTTAGAATAAGCATTTTCTATAGCAGAGTCTATGTTCTCTGCTACATACCTGCAATCTATGATCCTACAGTTTCCTGCTTCGTACTCACACCGACTCGTTTTGTAAAGAAAGCTAGCACTACAGCCGCTAAGGTGAACATAAACGCAACTGTAAATGCGGTTTGCGTACCAGCGGTTTGTGCCGCTATTGTATCTGCACCGTCTGCCAGCGCTGATTCTACACCTGTTGCCTTGATACCGATAAAAAAGGCAATGCCGATCGCTCCGGCGACTTGCATCAACGTATTCAGAATGGCTGTGCCGTGCGGGTATAGAGGCTGGGAAAGCTGATTTAAGCCATTGGTCTGCGCTGGCATCATAATCATTGAGATAGAAAGCATTAAAACGACGTGTAACACAATAAATAAGGCGAGCGGTGTCGAGGCTGTGATACTAGAAAACATCCACATCACAATGCTTAAAACGATCGTTCCTGGAATGATCATCGCTCTTGGACCAAATTTATCAAACAACCGACCAGCGACCGGTGAGAATAAACCGTTGAGTAATCCACCCGGAAGCAGCGCTAGCCCCGCCACAGAGCCGCTAACACCCATGACCGTCGTTAAAAAAATCGGCAACAAGATAAAGGTCGAAAACATCGACATCATCACAATAATCATAATCATCGTTGCCACTGAAAACATCGGGTAAGTAAAAGCGCGAAAGTCGAGCACAGGCTCTTTCAAGCGAAGCTGAAGCAAAATAAAGGTCGTTAACGTAATGACACCTATGATAATAGGAAGATAAACTTCTGGCTGGCTAAAGCCCCCCTCCCCGGAGCTGAAGCCGAAAACAATACCACCGAAACCGAGGGTGGAGAGAATGATCGAAGGTACACTGATTTTCGGTTTGGTCACAGTCGTGACATTTTTCAAGTAGATGAAAGCAATAACTGTCGACAGGATCGCAAACGGAAGGACACTCCAAAAGAGCCACTTCCATCCGAGACTACCTACGATGATGCCAGACAACGTTGGCCCGATTGCAGGCGCAAACATGATGACAAGTCCGATAAACCCCATCGCACTCCCGCGACGCTCAGGCGGAATGAGAACTAGGATCGTATTCATCATCACTGGAAGCATCAGCCCAGCACTTGTAGCCTGTACAATCCGTCCAATTAAAAGAACAGGAAATGTGTCGGCGAGCCCACAGATGAGCGTTCCCAGTGAAAAAATAATCATCGCCCCGATAAACATTTGTCGGGTCGTAAACCACTGGATAAATAATGCAGAAATAGGGACGAGAATGCCGACAACGAGCATATAGCCTGTCGTGAGCCACTGAATCGTCGTTTCCCCAACACCCATCTGAAGCGAGATCGGTTTTAAAGCGACATTCAATAATGTTTCGTTCATGATCGAGAAAAAGACTCCGGTAATCAGTGCAAACATAATCGGAAAAACTTTCAATTGTTGACCATTAATCGTTACACCGGTTTTTTGCTGGGATGTATCCACTCTTTTTTCCTCCTCTGTCTTGTGGTTCAAATGCTACTCATCTTATAACAACCGGTGTCATCGTTCCATAAAGGCATTTTGAGCACGATCCCTTAGAAAGAGAATCGCTCCGCTCACCTCTGTTTCTCTGCTCACGGAAAACCGACCCATGCCACTTTTCTTATGATCAATCAACTAAATCTCACACGGTCTTCATGACTTTATCCAATGGCAGGGCGTTGTCCAGCACGATCACTGAATAGGAACCAATATTTCACACAAGTGTTGCTCAACCATGCCCCACGTATATCTTTCGATCATCGGCTGTTCTCTGAGCGACAGCTGATTTCTTTCTATCTCAGAAAAAATATTGTTCCAAAATGAGCTGAGGGCCTCTTTTGTATGGTCAAGCTGAAAAACAGCGTACCCGCCACCAGGAAGCCTTCCAGCTTGAGCAGGTTTCGTCACTATAAACTCTTGATTGACCACCACACAAACATCATAACGACATTCCTCTTTAGGTGTCACTTCCGGATGATCCTGCGGTATTCCTAAAATAGCGGAACCTTCCAATACACCATTGGACTGCGCCCACTTTTTAAAAGATTCCATCAGTTCTTTGTTTTTCTTTTCACCATACTCACCAACGTTCCGAAAATAAGCAATCCTCGATTCGGCTAATTCCTCAATCGTCATATTCATATGTTAGCCCTCCTTACTTACAGAAGGTACTACGATATAAAATGTTTCTCAAACTTTTTTAAAAAAAGCTCATGACCTTTAAGGACGTAGACATGCTATAGTTTCATGTCCGATATGCAATAACTGATTCACTTCAAGCAGGAGGAATAATCCTATTGCCATGACGCACGTTAAATGCTATTGTAACTACTGATAATGATTATCATTACCTTTAGGATATAAACATTTCAACACAATCCATCGTTAAGGAGCGTCAACAATGAAAAAATTACTTGTTTTAATGCTTACCTTTTTACTTACTTTAACAGCATGCGCCGAACAAGGAACGGACCAAACGGGCACACCAGACGATCAAAACAAAAACGAAGAGCAGATCGCGATTGAGCACGCTCTCGGAACAGCCACTTTTGACGACGTGCCGCAAACAATCGTTGTTTTAGAATGGAATTACGTCGAAGAATTGCTCGCTTTAGGTGTACAACCGGCAGGCGTCGCTGATATTGAAGGCTTTGAAAAATGGGTCGATATTGAAGCAGAATTAAATGACGATGTCGTCGATGTTGGCACAAGAACAGAGCCGAACTTAGAGGAAATCGCCAAGTTAGAACCGGACGCAATCATTACAATCGCAAGTAGCCATGAAAAAATTCAAGCCGAATTAGAAACGATTGCCCCAACCATCTTTTACGATTCTACCTCTGAAGAAGCAACAAAGGACTTATACGCGTACACCTTTGAAACATTCCAAAAAACCGCTTCTTTAGTACAAAAGGAAGCGGAAGCCGAGCAAGCATTGAACGATTTAGAAGCGAAGTACGAAGAAGCTGCAAAAGACATTGAAGCCATGGACTTACCGACCAACACATTCGTCTTCACCCAAGCGTACAGCGCCAATAACACACCGACTTTCCGTCTATTTACGAAAAACGCCATGGTGAGTCGTGTATTAGAAAAAGCCGGATTAGAAAATGCGATCACAGATCATCAGGACGCCGCCTGGGGCTTTACCGATGCAAACGTTGAAGGTCTTGCTCAGTATGAAGATGCGCTGTTGATTCATGCCGTCCAAGAGGATGATCCGCTATTTGAGAATTTAGAAAGCAACAAAGCATGGCAAGAGCTCCAATTCGTGAAAGAAGGTCACATGGTCGATATCGGTGGCGATACGTGGACATTTGGGGGCGTGTTATCTGCGCACACGCTCGTAGACAACTTACTTGAATCGCTTAAAGAGGAATAAAATTATGCTTCACCGTAAACGAATGACCGTACTTTCACTAGGGTGCATAGGGCTTTTTCTTGTGCTCGCATCTGTGCATCTTAGTCAAGGGCAATCATCACCTGGCTATGTTTCGTTCTGGCAGCAATTCATGCATGACGAACAACAATGGAACTTTTTGCTGTATCAACGCTTACCGCGCTTCGTCATTGGCTGTCTTGCCGGGGCGGCTTTAGCCATTGCCGGAATGATCATGCAAACGATCACAAAAAACCCTTTAGCTAGCGCCAGCACATTAGGAATTCATTCAGGAGCTTACTTTTTTGTCGTGGCAACGACCATCTTTATGCCTAAAATGAGTGGCGCTTTTCCTTTACTCGTGACCTTTTCTGGCGGGCTAGTTGCCGCGTTACTCGTTTGGGTGCTTGTCGGAAAGGCTCTTGACCCAGTTCGAGTCGCGCTTACTGGAATGATTGTCAGCATGCTGTTTGCTTCGCTAACAGGGGCATTACAATTGTTTTTTGCCAATGAAGTGAGCGGATTATTTCTCTGGGGGTCAGGGACATTATTACAACTTGATTGGTCTGGTGTCCAGTTCGCTTGGCCGTGGGTTCTTATCTTCATCGGATGCGCTTTACTCATCAGTCGAAAGCTAGATGTCCTGCTCCTTGATGAAGCAACCGCCATCGGTTTAGGAGAAAATGTCGGTCGTAACAAATTATTAGGCTGGTTTGTAGCCATTTTTCTTGTCGCTGTGACGGTTGCTGTCGTTGGTCCCATTGGGTTTATTGGCATCATCGCCCCCCATATCGTTCGTTTAATCGGCTTTCGTAAGCACTTTACGATGATTATTGCCAATATGATTATTGGGGCAATGTTGCTCATCGGGGCTGATATTCTCGTTCGTCTCGTCTCGCAAACGAGTGAACTGCCTGTAGGTGCGATGACCGCTTTAATTGGTGGACCATGGCTCGTCTATTTAGCAATCCAAATGGGCACAAGGCGAAAAGGAGCGACTTCGTCGGCCACGCTTGGTGGGCACGATTTCTTCCGCCGGAAAGGCGTCGCGATCATCGTTGCTGCCTTCATTGCAGGCGCCACGGTATTCGTAAGTCTATTATTTGGCGGAACATCGTTTACACCAGTCAGCCAAATTTTCACTGACATTGCCCACAACCTTTACGTATGGGAATTCCGTGTGCCGCGTGTTCTTGTCAGTTTCCTCGTCGGCATGATCATGGCCGCAGGGGGCATGATTTTTCAAGCGATCCTTCGTAACCCATTGGCAGACGCTTCTGTACTCGGCGTCACGTCTGGCGCCGGTATGATGGCGATGATTCTCTTAATTGTCTTTCCAAGTGTACCATTCTACTTCGTTCCTTTTGGCGCTATCTTTGGATCTTTACTTGCCATGGCGATCATTTTGTTCATCACTTATAGAAGCGGATTCCAGCCTGTCATGCTCGTCTTAATTGGTGTATGTATTTCTGCAATGTTCTCCTCGATTATCCAAGTCTTAATTGTCAAAGCGAAATTACATGTCACCCAAGCGCTCACGTGGATTTCCGGAAGTACATACGGAAGCAATTGGGAAGAAGTTATGGCTGCCTTGGTCACCATTGCGATCTTCTTTCCAGTCATTTTTTACTTCACCCGTACACTGGACATTTTCGCTTTTAACGATGAAGCTGCCATCGGGCTAGGCGTACCTACTGTAAAAGTGCGCTTTGCCATGGTGATCATCGGCGTCGTACTGGCTGGCATTAGTGCTGCCATCGTTGGGACAATTGGCTTTATCGGTCTCCTAGCTCCCCATGCAGCGAGGCGAATGGTCGGTTCAAAGCACCAATTCATTTTTCCCATTAGCGTCTTACTCGGGGGCATTCTTTTAACCATTGCCGATTTTTTAGGACGTTATTTATTAGCGCCAAACGATATCCCGTCTGGACTCATGGTCTCGTTAGTTGGCGCACCTTACCTACTCTACTTGTTAAAAAAAGCTGGGAGAGTATCTGTAACATAGATGAAATTGCTAAAGGCTGCTCTCAACTTATAAGCCGACAAAAACGCCAGCGCGTATACGATGCTGGCGTTTTTCATCTGCTAAATTGTAGAAGTTCTTGCCAATCGACCTTTTTCTCAGCGTACGTTTTCACATTTTTCCCCGGTGTCGGACTAGTCGAAGGGAGTTTGGCTATGGTCAGTCGATCAGTCTGCACTTGACCGGCATGCCTTTGAAAGCTCTGAAACGCTTTACCTCCATTACAAGCAATGAGTCGCAGCGATGGGTGATGTTCCACGAAAGAAACTAGGTCATTTGGCTGTTCCTTTTTAATCTGGCTGTCTAAACTCCCCGCCCGTTCGCACGAAGCAAGGACATCCCATAAAGCAATCCCATGCTTTTTAGCGATTGCGATTCGTTCGGTATACACATCAGTCGGTGCTTCTTCGAACAGGTCAAACATGAGTGGCCAAAAGTGGTTGCGCGGATGTCCATAATACTGCTGCTTTAAGAGCGACGCTTTTCCAGGCATCGAGCCTAACACGAGGATGGTAGGGCGCTCACCTACAACTGGTGGCATGGAGATCACTCTGTCGTTCTCACTCATTCTCCCCCTCCTTTCAATCTTATTTCTCTCGACGCGACGCCAATAATATGATAAATTCACAGAAAATATCGCCATTTATCATGGAGGTGCACAATGTTCAGATTTATCGATGATGTTGCTGGTGCGATCTATGACTTTTTCAGCTTAGCATTTCAAGGCTTTTGCTATTTTCTGGCGGGAATGCTCATCGTCGGGGTGCCTTTGTACTTAATTGCTCAGTTTTTTTTGCTTCTGCAAACATTTTGACGGACTCTGGATCGGAAGGTGAAGGATATGCTGCGGGCCTTTAGGACCGGCAAACACCTCACCGCGATCAATAAAACCGACTTTCCTGTAAAGCTGGATAGCAGGGTGATTTTTTTGATTCACCCCGAGGACAACCTCATTCACCTCAGGAAAATGCGTATGCATAAAACCTGGAAGCAATTGAAGCCCCTTTGTTGCAAAGCCATTCCCTTGGCTATTTCTATCGATGGAAAAGAAGTGAACAGCCGCGCTCGTTCATTAGCAGTATATTGGGCACGCTTGGCATCGCCCTCGAGAGCAAAATAACCGACCACAGATTTATCGTGATTGATCAAAACATGCATCATATCCTCGGCCTGCGAAGCATCCTGTATCTTCACGAGCGGCAAAGTCGTAAACATGAGATTTTCTTCTGTTAAATGATAGTGAATGAGCTGCTCGCTATATCCGTTATTATACTCAACGAGTTGTACGGTGGAATGTACTGTATTTGTCATGAGGAGTCCCCCTCGTTGCTAGTGTAGAACCATTATAGCGGACGATAAGTCTCAGACAAAATATTTTATTTAAACGTTTAATGAAGAATGTAAACCCCTTAATTCACCAGCCTACATTTGCTATTTTACCCCCCTTAAGTCAAACGGCTCAGCTGCACATCATTGCATCGCTAGGTGTTTGATCACATCACAAAAAAAGAATCCATCTCTACTGTGGTTATTCCGAGTAACCAATAACAGAACGGATTCTTAGAGTGACTTCTCTTAAAAAACACCGCTGTCCTCATCAGACAAGGAGAGCAGTGTTTTTCTTGGTTCTCTTGACTATGAAACCAACACATCTCGTATCTTTTCACGCCTCCACATGATCACAAACATAGCCACGCTGATGGCCATCATAAGCCCATAGGAGACAGGCGCAAGCCACTGAGGATTGTACAAAGAAATAATGTCTGTGACAAGATAGGTCAGTCCAAACATCATCAATCCGGCTATCATTGGCGTTTGAATACCAATCAGGCTCACATAATTTTGCATCATGCTTGAAAACGACATCGCTAGCAAAGCGAACACACTGCCAAGGACGTACACTGCCATTGTCGCAACCGCAATATACTGGAAGAATGTCAGGTTATACCATGAATATCCTCCGATAAACCGGTGTACAGACACATCAAAAAAGATACTCGTACCATTCGTAGCATATATTCCATAATAGACGATGAACAACCCCGTCGTCACGATCAGAGATGATAGAAATCCCGCTGCTGCTTTCGTCTTAAAGAGGTGTCTTCCTTTTTTGGACGTATACTGTAATTCCGGCATATGCCTTAACCGATCGTAAAGGTATAGGGGTGAAACAACAATGACAACACTGATGACAAGCGCAATGGCTACATTCGTTATAAAATGTTTGTAGTTTTCAATCGCGGCTTCCGGATACACCTGATACAGCTCTTTTTCCTGAAGCTTTTTGAGCAGCACCTGCTGGCTTGGATTGGCACGATTGATGTCAGCCTCCAAGCTTTCCTCCTTTCCATCATGAAAATCCAGTAGCCGCTCGCGCTCTTGCAGCTCCCAAAATAAATCCACCTGTTCTTCAAACATGACCTGATTGATCAATTCGGTTTGTTCACGATTTTCCGGTCCTGCATTTTTGAAGTCTTCATACGAATCAAGTCCCGCATTGACAAAAGCTTCTCTCGACTGAAGATAGTCATCTGCTTCGGCCACTCTTCGTTCATATGCCTCTTTAAAGTCCGCCAATTCTTCGTCGTCGATTTCAGAACCATACTTTTCGACCATCTCCACACCAATCTGATGCGATTCAAGAGCTGACAGTCCACTGGGATAATTGTCGATATGAAACGAAATGAACAGAAAGTAGAGTGCTGCATTGACGACGATAAGCAACAATACCATTTTCCACGTCAATATTTTTTTGATTTCATTGAATATCAGTCTCATACAAATCTCCTTAAATGTCTTCATTCTTAAATACGTTGTACGAACAGATACATAACACACTCGTCAGAATAAGCCAGATCGTCACAGTGATCAGCTCATAATGCTGAAATATCGTCAAGCCATAACTGCCCATAAAAACAAATGTGGGTTCAGCAGGAGGGCAGATAAATTAAACATCGCCAGTAGCATGAAAATCGAAGGTCCAGGTATATTTCCTACCAAATAACCGAACAGGAAAAATAGGGCGAAAACGAAAAATGTCGCGTAGCTGTTTTTAATCAATACTGACATTCCAAAAGTCAATGCAGAAAATAGCAGCATACACAGAAAGACCAACCCAATACTCATAAAGAGGTAATTACCAAAGGAGAAGTCCCACCAAGACACGTATGGCAGCTTGTATTCCCAATTCAGCACACTGTTGATCGAACTTCCCCAGACATGAGCGTAATCGAACACGAGAAAATACGTCCCAAGCGTGACAATAAATAAGCTTACCGTAATCCCACTCGCGATGATAAGCGCTGCAAGCAGCTTATCTTTCATCAACCGTCGCCCTCTTTTAGTTGTATAAGTAACAAAATGCGTCCGATGCTCAAATTCGTAATTGGTGATGAGTGCAGTAGCAAGCACAATCAAAATGAGCGCTTCAAAAATCAACGAGCCGAATACCGTACGAAAGAGAAAGCTATGCATGCGGTACTCTCCTGCAAAAAACCACTCCTTGTGCTCACCCTTGTTGATGATCTCCGTATACCGTTCTGATAATTTCGTATATTCATCTTTGATCACCTGTGCTGCCTGACCGTTCAACTGGTATTTGAAAATTTCATCTTCAGCAATTCTGCTCCAATCCAATTGTTCATAACGTTCGATATTGCTTTGCGCTTGTTGAAAATACATTTCCTTGGCAAGGAGTTGGTTGATAAATGCCCAATCTGCCTCACTGTATCGTTGATCGTTCCTGATATCACGACGTTCTAAAAAAGCAAAAACATGATCAAATGTTTGGCCTGCCTCTGCACGGGTTATCCGATTCAGCTCTTCGGTATCCCTTTGCAAGCCACCCTGAAGCTGCGCTAAAGACGTACTTGTGATATTCACACCATATTGTTCGACCACAGCATTGACAGTCTCTGCCTCAGAACGATCTTGCGCCGCACTGATGATGAGAAACATGTTGTACGCAATAAAGATCGCCATGAGGGCGAGAAAGATAGGTGACTTGATCACTTTTTTACATTCATGCCAAATCACTCTCATAAGACGCCCGCTTTAACATCATCTCGATATTCATATAAAAACACATCTTCTAACGTAGGGACCTGTGGGGACCAATCGGGTTCTGCCACGCCCGTATGGATGAAACGCACCCGAAAGCGGTCACGCTCCTGTTTTTCTGCGACAATGACGTATTTCGCCCGAAAACCTGTCAGTTCATCGTGGCAAATTAACGTTTCATACACAGAGCCCTCTAACGATTCACAAATCTTGTCTACTGTGTTTTTATAATGAATACGTTTGTCTTTAATCATAATGATCTCATTTGCAATCGATTCAATATCGGAAACAATATGCGTTGAAATCAGGACGAGACGATCCCTTGCAAGCTCCGAAAGCAAATGCCGAAACCTAGCCCGTTCTTTTGGGTCCAAACCTGCAGTCGGCTCATCTAAAATGAGGATTTTCGGGTCATTTAACAAGGCTTGGGCAATGCCAACCCGTTGAATCATCCCACCGGAAAACTTCTTTATTTTCTTATCGGTGACGTCAGTTAAAGCGACTTTTTCCAAGATGTCAGGGATCAGTTGTGTTGCCTCACGCTTTGAAAGTCCTTTTAAAGCGGCTAAATAATGAAGATATTGCTTAGGCGAGTCATTTTTGTAATAGCCAAATTGCTGGGGCAGGTAGCCAAGTACATTCCGGTACGCTTCCCCCATAGAAAAGATGTCTTTTCCTTCATATAAAATGTCTCCTTCAGTCGGTGTGATCAACGTCGCCAGCATTTTAATAAAGGTCGTTTTTCCCGCGCCGTTTGGCGAGAGCAATCCGTAGACACCATGTCCGAATTCCACATTTAATTCTTTTAGCGCGCAAAAATCGCCATAATCTTTACGCACACCTTTCATCAATAACATCTCTACACCACTCCTTCTGCAGTTGAAAGTAATCGTAATCGGTTCAAATACAAGACGAAGCACCCAATGGCGCCACATAAAACCAAAGCATATACATATAATGGCAAGGCTAGCAAAACACTAACATAAAGAGGAGACACCCATGCTTTTAGGAACAAATGTCCTACAAACCATCCGCCGGTCACAATGATGGTCGCTACAAGCGCGTGTCTTTTCGTAAGTGCGTACAAAAACAGCACTGAGAATAGAAACAAACTTGTCATAGACAGCATA
The DNA here is from genome assembly GCF_011058155.1 of Litoribacterium kuwaitense. Lineage (NCBI taxonomy): Bacteria > Bacillati > Bacillota > Bacilli > Caryophanales > Bacillaceae > Litoribacterium > Litoribacterium kuwaitense. The sequence continues at coordinate 19,807 of NZ_JAALFC010000042.1, forward strand.
AAGGCTCGGAAAAACTGTATATCCGTCAAAGTCATGAGGACGAAGAGCATCACAATATTGAAGAGGATCGCCAGTATACTAAAAGAAAACATCCGAAAAGCAATCATTTGAAACACATTGTATTTACAAGTCATTTCGAGCTCATATGTCTCATTTACAATGAGCTGCGTATAGTTATACAGTGACAACACGATAAAAACAAATGGCGATAAGAGAAAGATGAACGCATAGATGTCCGTCTCCCCTCGAACAGTCATTGCCTGCACTAAAAATGAACCAGTAAGACACAACCCTATCAAAAGCAAGAACACCGATGTTAAACGGCCCAAAAACAGATACCTGAACCCAACCTGGTGATACATCGTCCACATCTGTGAAAGAAAAGAAGGTTGAGGAGTCATCCCTTTTGAAATAATATGTTCAATTTCTGTTCGCATTGTCTGCTCGTCGGGAATGGGAATGCGCAATTTCTCCTTAGTCATCATTGGCCTCCTTTAATGTTGCACGAATCCGGCGCAGCGCCGTATAATATTTTGTCTTTACAGTAGACTCAGGCATCGTTTCTAGTGCTGCGATCTCTTGAAAAGTGTACTCCCCAAATAATTTCAGACGAACGACCTGTTGCATATGAATGTCCATTTCATTGAGCAAATGATTGATCAGTGCCACATCCTCCTTATATTCAAGGGAAATTGTCATGTCTTTTTCCTCAACAATGTCTTCATCCTCTATTGGCGTCGTCAGCTGTCGATCGCGATAACTCCGGGAACGGTAATAATCGATCAGACGATGAGAAGCCAGCTTATACAACCACGTGCGAAACGACGCTTTATGAGCATCATAGTTTTTTAACGATTTCAACATGTTGATAAAGATTTCTTGTGTCAAATCACGAGACAACTCTTCATCTAACGTTTGCTTATATACGAAAGCAAACATTTCTTTGTAATATTTGGAGACAAGCCGATCGGCTGCGCGACGATCTCCTGATTTTTTAACTCGTTGAAGCCATTTCTGTTCACTATTCATAATTCACCCCGTGCTTGCTTGCTCTTCATCATCCTAACCATATATCCGTAAAGCATTTAAAAATAGTTTTAAAGAAGGCTACATTTTTTATGTGAAAATGATCATAAGAAAACCAGCCTCGACATCAAAGGCTGGTTCATTTCATCTGTTCACTTAAGATGATGCCGTTTCTTTCACCGGCTCAAGTTCTGCTTCTGGCTTATGTTGGACAAGTGCATGCTTCTCCCACACTCTGCTTTTCCAGCGGAAGAACATGAGGACAGCGCGCACCCACTCGTCCGCAGCAATGGCAAGCCAAACACCTGCTACACCTAAATCAAGGTGAAAGACGAAGAAATAACCTAAAGATAAGCTCATAAGTACGGTTGAAAAGGCACTGATGACGAGCGGAAATTTAGCATCCCCGGCAGCGCGCAGCGAATTAATAATAACGATGTTAATCGAACGACCCGTTTCTAAAATGAGGCCGAGCAAAAGGAGCTGTGCCCCTAATTCAATAACGTTCACATCTGTACTAAACAGCTTCATCAACGGCTCTCGGAACAACATGACAAGCACAACCGTCGCGAACGTAATACCTAAGCTCCACCTCACACTCCCCCATACTTGCTGGTATGCTTCACCTTTTTCATTCGCACCAACCAAACGGCCGACGATAATCGCTGTCCCCATCCCGACAGCAATGGCAAATAAATACGTAAACATCGAGATGTTCAAGGCATACTGGCGCGCCGCTAAGGCTTCTGTACCTAAAAACGTAACATAGTAAAGAAAGACGAGCTGACATCCTTGGTACATCACCTGTTCAAAAGCTGAAGGAAAGCCGATTTTGAAAATTTTCCCGATATATTCCTTTGAAAGCGTGATGTAGTACTGAAAACGAATGCGGTAGTGCACCACTTGATACAAAAGCCACACGAGGAAAATCAGCACGGCAAAGCGGCTGAACACTGTTGAAATCGCCGCTCCTTGCACGCCAAGCTCAGGAAAGCCAAACTTACCGTAAATTAAGGCGTAGTTTCCGACAACGTTTAAAACGTTCATTGCTAACGAAACGAACATCGCTTGCTGTGTAAAGCCGTGTACCCGAACGATCGCCACGATCGAGTTAATAATCGCCTGCAAGAAAATTCCCGCTCCGACAATCACTAAATATTGTTGCGCATAGACGGACACATCCCCATGCAAATTCATGACACCGAGGATATCACCAGCAAAGAAGAACAGCAGTGCGCTGATCATCAGACCGACGACTAAATTCAACGTCACCGCAAGCGCAGCAATCTTGGATGCCTCGATATAATTTCGAGCACCAAGGTATTGGGCAACGACAATCGCGGCCCCGTTACCAATCACTTCAAGAATTAAAATAGCAATATGCATATACTGGTTCGCCGCACCAACTCCAGCTACTGCATCATCCGATAGTTTACTTAACATAAAGGTATCAACAATACCCATCAACATAAATAAAAACACTTCAAGAAAAATTGGCCACGTTAAGTGGAAGAGATTTAGCTTTTCAACAGGCTCTTTCTTCACTCCAACAGCTGCCATAAGGATGTGTCCCCCTTTCATTCCATGCCATAAGTGACTGCGCGTGCGGTGCATCCTCAGGCATTTTTGTCATTTTCGCGCACGAAAGAACCCTTCAATAAATGAAGTTGAAGGGTTGACATTCAGTCCGCTGTTTATATTTAACTGCAGTCAATGATCGACGATCCTTGAGCCCAGCGTTTTCCTTGAACGAATGAGATCTATCATCCTGACAGCGATGTACTGTTATTTACGCGACTTAAAGCGGACAATTCCTATTGTGCCGGTATTCATATTGTCGCGCAGGTGCTCATGGCCGATGATCTCCTTAGCTATATTAAACTGATCTTCCACAGTGTGCAATCCTTTTAGCAATGGAATTTTTTTATTTTTTACCGTGCCATACAAAGTCGTCTCGACACCGAACGGATCATGCAACAATTCATTTTTTAGCAAAAGCAATCCCTCTCTTCTGAATCACACCTCTCAAGTAAAGCGCATCTCTCCCCACTCCACAGATCAAGGCCGAATCCCGGCGGCTAAGCCACGGCAAACCCAGAAAGTAAAGTCCCTTTTTCGGACTGACGCCCCTTTGATGCAGAGGACGGTGTTGTCGATCAAAAACACCATCAATGTCGATCCAATCATAGTGCGATTGATAGCCGGTCGCCCAAATGATTTGCTCAACCTTAATAGCAGACCCATCAGCAAAGGTGACGTGATCGTATTCCAGCGCCTGCGTTCGCGGCTTCATCTCGATTCTTCCTCCCTTAATGAACGCCTTAATTTCTCTGCCTATCAGCGGGTCTTGTAAAAAAGAAGCCAGTCGCGCTTGATAAGGAACGCTTAACAGTCCGAGCTTCTTTAACCACCCAATGGTGCTCAGTCCAAGAATCGTTTGTGGTAACGCACGTAGCGGGTGACCGACCGAAAGATAGACAGATGTCGTTGCTGCCAGTTCGACAGCGATTTGCGCACCTGAATTTCCTCCCCCGACAACGAGCACCGCGCCATCATTGAGTTGAGAAGGCCGCTGATACTCCCCAGAATGCCATTGTTTGATTCGTGTCTTGTTAATCCCTGGCATGTTTGGCACAAATGGGGTTTGAAAAGGCCCTGTCGAGACGACGACGTGCTGAGCATAGTACACTTCCCCCACCGAGGTCGTCACTACGTACCTTGCTCCGTCCGTCGTCAGCTGCCGCACCTCTGTATTTAACCGGACAGGAAGCATATATGTCTGGGCATAGTGGACGAGATACTCGGCGAATTCATCTTTAGTCGGAAAACCTTGCGGGTCTCCTTCCATCGCGAGACCAGGCAAAGCGCTATACCGCCGCGGCGTAAATAAAACGAGTGAATCATACCGCGTGCGCCATGTCTCGCCGAGCTGGCTCGATTGATCTAACAGGACAAAGGACAACCCTGTTTTCCACAGAGCTTGCCCCATCGCCAACCCAGCTTGCCCAGCCCCGATAACCACGACATCAAAAGTATGGCTCATCAGTAGAACTCCTTTTCCTATTAACATATGAACATTCATTCATATTTTGTTTTTGATATTATCTTAAATGGGGATTCTCCCGACGTCAAGAAAGGAATGATGATGATGAATCTTAATGAATTTCAACAATGGGTCAACGCCTATTATGAGAAACGCGGCTGGGCTGAACTTAACATTTTTACGCGCATCGGTTTTTTAGCAGAAGAAACTGGAGAAGTCGCCCGAGCCATTCGCGCCTTGGAAATTGGCCGGGACCGACCAGATGAAGCTGAAGGCACTCACGAAGAACGCAGACAGGAGCTCATGGAGGAACTTGGAGATGTTCTCGGAAATGTGATCATTATTGCCAATCGGTATGATATTTCCCTTGAAGACGTCTTTCGCCTTCACCGGCAAAAGCTCGATCAACGCTATGACAGGAATACCGGCGAGAAAAATCGTTGACCCCCTTTCCTTTACTTGTACCTCAGACCTTCCGATAAGTCTTCTATCGCTTCCCAATCTAGCACCTCGATGTTTGTTCTGTCTTTGGCGATCACTTTTTGGCTCAGCCATTTGTCCAACACTCGATTTAAATGCCTTGGGGTCGTCCCTAATAGTGCGGCGATGTCTTTTTGACTCGTCGCATACAGCTCTTTGCCAAAACGTTCATAGTGTCGTATCGAGCATAAATAGCTGGCGAGCCTCGTTTCGACAGAAGACAGCACATTGACACGTGAGGCGATCGTGCACGTGTTCAGCTTATATGTCACTTGCTTCAGCAGCTCTTGTAAAAAAGCCACTTGGTGAAACAACACACCTTCTACTTCACGCTTATGAATAAAAAGGACATCTGTCTCTTCGTCTGCCATGACTTGGGATTGAACGTCTAAACGCTGAACGAGTTCAAGATCCCCCATCACCGATCCCGCGTAACAAAACCGCAGTAAAAGGGCTTTTCCAGTCAGGACACTCGTCGTAATTCTCGTTCGCCCTGACACTTGGATATAAAGGCCATCTATCTCGTCTCCTTCAAACAGAAGCACTTCATTTTCTTTATACCGCCGCAACTCTATCGTCATATCAGTTGGGTGAAGCCAGCGGTGTAATTGATGTTGGTCTACATATTGGTTAAAGATTGCAGGATCTTGTATGATTTTCATAAAGTCACTCCCTTTCGGACACCTGTCCTATCCATCATAAGCGATTTCCCGTTATCATCAAAAGAGGGGGGATCAAGAATGACGTTTGTTTTTGATATCGATGGAACGATCTGCTTTCAAGGAAAACCACTGACGGCAGGAATCATAGAGGCTTTAGAACATTGCACTAAACAAGGACATAGAGTGATCTTTGCTTCAGCACGGCCTATTCGCGACCTCTTACCTGTGCTGCCAAAAAAGATGCATACGTATGAAATGGTTGGTGGGAATGGCGCATTTATTGCCAAGGATGGGCTCATTGAGACGCCTTATTTCTTTGACGAGCATACGGTCAAAACGATTCGCGCCCTCATTGGTCAGTATGAGTTGGCGTATTTGCTCGATAGCCACTGGGATTATTCTTACACTGGTAGCCACGAGCATCCTATTTACCGTAAGATCGATCCGCATAAGCTCGCCAATAATGTACCTCTGGAGAAGCTGAGTGAGATCGTGAAAATGGTGTTGTTCCCCGGTGCTTACGAAGATCAAATTCTCCCTGTGCTAAAAGAGCTTCCCGTACACGTCTATCAGCACGGAGAGGAACAAATCATCGACATCAGCCCACAAGGCGTCGACAAGTGGCAAGGCTTAAAAGCGCTCGGCGTCGAAAAGAACGGCTATATCGCCTTTGGCAACGACGCGAATGACATTTCGATGTTTACTCATGCGCGAGAAGGCGTCTGTGTCGGTGACCATGAGGCGTTGCGCGCCGTAGCGACCGTACACGTTTCATGTCATGAAGAAGCGGTTGTCGCGGCCATTTTGGAGCGAGCACATGCCTCTAAAGCGCTACGATAAGCGGTTTTCAGTAAAAGACCCACAAAAGGCAAGCCCTCTTGTGGGTTCGAAAATGTTCATTAATAATACAATGAAACGGTCTTATGGCATTTCGTGCATTTGGCATATTCATGAAATTCCTGAAAATGATGCTCGCACTGTTGTTGAATGTCTTTCAAACACTTTTCCAAATCGGCAAGACGACGCTTCGTTTCCCTCATTTCGTTTTCAATCCATTCAACCTTCACTAAAACCGCCCTCCTTATTGATAGATCGTGCCCCCTGATTTACGAAACTCTTCAGCCTTTTGCTGCATCCCTTTTTCGATCTCCTCTTTTGTAAACAGCTCATTGTCCTTCGCATAGTTGCGAATGTCTTGCGAGATACGCATGCTGCAAAATTTCGGTCCACACATCGAACAGAAATGCGCTGTTTTTGCGCCTTCAGCTGGTAACGTTTCGTCATGATATTCTAAAGCACGTTCTGGGTCTAATGATAAGTTAAATTGGTCTCTCCAACGGAATTCAAAGCGCGCTTTTGACAACGCATCGTCACGTTTTTGTGCTCCTGGATGCCCTTTCGCCAAATCAGCCGCATGCGCCGCAATTTTATACGTAATGACTCCGGTACGCACGTCGTCTCGATTGGGCAAGCCTAAATGCTCTTTCGGCGTCACATAACACAGCATCGCTGTACCATACCAGCCGATCATCGCCGCCCCAATCGCTGACGTAATGTGGTCGTATCCAGGGGCTACGTCCGTCGTCAGTGGGCCAAGCGTATAAAATGGGGCTTCCTCACACGTTTCCAACTGCTTGTCCATATTCTCCTTGATCAAATGCATCGGCACATGACCCGGCCCTTCAACCATCACTTGCACATCATGCTCCCAAGCGATTTTTGTCAGCTCCCCGAGCGTTTCCAACTCGGCAAACTGCGCTTCATCATTCGCATCGGCGATCGAGCCTGGTCGTAGTCCGTCGCCTAACGAAAAGGAAATATCGTACGCTCGCATAATTTCACAAATTTCTTCAAAGTGAGTGTAGAGGAAGTTTTCCTCATGATGGTACAAACACCATTGCGCCATAATGGAACCTCCACGAGAAACGATGCCGGTCATACGTTGCGCTGTCAACGGCACATACCTTAACAAAACACCCGCATGTATCGTAAAATAATCGACCCCTTGCTCGGCCTGCTCAATCAATGTGTCGCGATATACTTCCCACGTCAAATCTTCCGCTACCCCATTTACTTTTTCCAACGCTTGATAAATAGGCACCGTCCCGACTGGCACAGCAGCGTTTCGTATGATCCATTCGCGGGTCGTATGAATATCCTTGCCCGTCGACAAATCCATCATCGTATCCGCACCCCAGCGTGTCGCCCACGTCATCTTTTCCACTTCCTGCTCGATCGACGACGTCACCGCTGAATTGCCAATATTCGCGTTTATTTTTACATGGAAATTCCGCCCAATAATCATCGGTTCTGCCTCTGGATGGTTGACGTTGGCAGGAATGATCGCACGTCCTTTCGCGACTTCATCACGAACAAATTCAGGGTCCATATTTTCCCGAATGGCGATAAACTCCATTTCAGGTGTAACGATACCTTGCTTCGCATAATACAGCTGCGACACACTTTTTCCGTTTTTCGCTCGCAGCGGTTTTCGCTTTAACCCTGGAAATTGATTCTGCTGATAACGGGGGTCATGTTCATCCTTATATCCATTATCCTCAGGCTTTATTTCCCGACTCTCGTATTCCTCCACATCACCGCGCTCTTTGATCCACGCCGCTCGTAGCGGTGGAAGACCCTTTGTCAAATCAACCGAATAATTCGGGTCTGTGTAAGGTCCGCTCGTATCATACACGCGCAAAGGCGGATTCTCTTCGTCTCCAAACGATCCAGTGGTTGGACTTAAAGAGATTTCCCGCATTGGGACTTGAATATCTGGCCGTGCCCCTTCTACGTACACTTTTTGACTTCCCGAAAAATTCGACATAATGGAAATGTTCTCGCTTGCAAATTGCGTCATCAATCAATCTCTCCTTTTGTAATGTTAAGAATTAGAGAGATCATGCCAAGTCATACACGCCAACCACATAAAAAACCGGGTCCAAAGTTTGTTCTTGGACCCGGCATCATATGTACAAAAATATCGTGTGTAATCATTATGACTGCTCTAACTTCCCTCCGCTGGCATGATCCAGATCAGGTCCAAAGAGTCAAGAAACCTCAGCGCGTTTCTTTCTCAGCCCAGCTCATTGGGCCCCCCTAGTTAACTTTATTCAGTTTGATTCCCAGTATATATGAATATTAGAAAAAATCCAATTATTTTTGAACATTTCCTTTCCTTTCAACGTTTTATGAGGATGCATTCAGTTTGAGTGCTGCATCTTACAAGCCTATTTCCAAAATCATCGCTATTTTCAATTGCCCTTGCATCGCCATCATGGTATTCTTTCCTCTAAATCATTTACCGGAAGGATTTGACAATGAAAAAACACGCCGCTTCCTCATTGGTCGTGCTACTCCTGTTGTTTATGGTTTTACCTGCCAAAGGCGCATATACCGCACCTGTACCTGAAGAATTTACTGGTCAAATCATTTCAAAAGAAGTCACCAACGAAAAAACGGTCGTTCATCGCATCGAAGGTAACTTAAAGATTGTGGAAACGTATTATCACACACCTCAGCAATTCAGCGACCGTCACCCAGCACAATACGCAAAATGGCTTGAGCGCTCACGAAAAAAAGTAGAAGATACATTGTCTCACAACGATCGAAGCGCTCGTTCTCTCCCGATAGATCAGCGTCATTTTGTAGGTACCCACCGGCTCATGATTCGATTAATTATACAGCGGAAATAGAAAATCACAGTGCGCAAACTGTCAAATTTCAAACACCACATGCAAGCACCTCATTCACAAGCGGTTCAT
>NZ_JAALFC010000043.1 GCF_011058155.1 Litoribacterium kuwaitense
ATCCGCAAAGCTTAAAAAACGTCGGCGCTAGATCGACGAGCGATTGCAGGGCGGAGGACACTCGGCCCGCCGGAACCTTTTCTGGATAGCGAACAATAATGGTAACCTCATCACGTCTTCATAATGGAATCCGCCTTTGTCATGCAAACCGTGCTGGCCGAAGAAATGCCCGTGATCGGTTGTAAAAACGACGATTGTGTTTTCGGTCATGCCGAGCTCGTCCAATCGATCTAAAATTTTGCCGATATACTTATCCATCATACTGATCATGCCATAATATGTCGCCATATTTTGCCGCGCTTCTCGTTCGTTAATATGTGTATACGACCGGAAACCGATGTTACCAATCTCTGTTTCTTTGTAACGCGAGAAATCTGGATCGTCTTCCTGCGTCATTTGAAAATGCGGTGGGTTTTTATCATGCTCTCCTTCTACAACTGTCGGTAAGGTCAGTTGATTAGGGTCATACATCGTGTCCCACGGCTCAGACACAAGGTAGGGCGGATGCGGGTCAAAAAAGCTTGCCCATAGGAAAAACGGCTCGTCATTTTCATGATATTCTGTCATTTTTGCATTTGTCCGCTCCGCAATCCACGTGTTGTAATGGTATTTTTCCGGAATATCCCACCGATGCTTTTGCTTTGGGTCCATGTGACCTGTCGGCGGCAAATAATAATCACGCCAGTTCGTGCACCCGTTTTCTTCCATCCAAATGGCATAATGCTGACCGACCAAGTGCTCATTCGTATGGTTTCGTGTTAACTCAACATGCTCAAAACCGTAATAGGGTCCATGAAAGTTTCTCCAATAATCTAAATCACTAAGGAGCGGATAAGATTCGATCGACGGAAACTCTTCGGTGTCCTTCAATGGCTGAAAATGCGCTTTTCCGATTAAAGCTGTGCGATAATCGTTGTCTTGTAAAACGTCACCAACCGTGAGCCGGTCCTCCTGCAGCTTTGTGCCAATCGCCCAAGCACCGTGCTGACTCGGGTATTGTCCTGTAATCATTGATGCCCGCGACGGTGTACACGTCGGGTTCGGACAATACGCCCGGTCAAACATCGTCCCTTCTTTAACTAAGCGATCTAAATTCGGTGTCGAAATTTCATTGTTGAATGCCCCTAATGTATCCCAATGCTGCTGATCACTCGTAATGAATAAAATATTCGGTTTTTTCAAAAGCGAATACCCTCCTTGTTCGTCGAATAATGTAAAAAAGGTTGTATGTTATGTATTATTCTTTATTGATAGTACAATCCCTTTCTTCATCTGTTATCTATATAAAGCAAAAACCCAAACTCGCAAACACTTTGTTCGTGTCTGTCGTTTGGGTACTTTGCGTTTCCTTTACTCTTTCATCAACCGGACGCCGTCGATGTGTAACGTCGTTCCTCCTGGTGAGTCGACGTAAAAGCCGATCTTCACTTCTCCGCTCGTCACCATAATGTCTTCTACCTTCATGTACGTCCATTCGCCGTTTTGCGGAATGTCAACGAATTGCTGACTACTCCCGTGATTGGTGATCTCAAGGCGTGCGGTTGTTGGTGTTGTATTAAGCAGTCGAACCCATGCTTCCATTGTATAAGTTGTATTATTTTCCGGAACATTGATCGTCTGATGAAGACTTTGTTGATAAGGTGACGCTAGATACATATAGGCTCTTTGCTCACCATGAAATGCTGCTTCTGGTGGATTCGTTCAATTGGTGCTCCATTTTTGGTGCCTTGAATACCTTGAGATTCAAGGGCTCTAAATTGAAAAAATTACTCACTTCTTATAGGACACTAAGCCACTACCACCTCCCTTCAATCGCTTTTCGATGAACTATCCCAAACGACAGTCAACGGTTTATCGCATCCAATCACGTCAATCGTCATACCCGGAAGCGCTGTCGTCACGTGAATAACAATGCTTTCTGCTTGTACATCGACCGACAACTCAATGACATGCCCGAGGTGATCCGTTAACGTTTGGGTAAAGGAACTGTCGCAGTAAATTCGACATACAGGAGTCTTATAACCCGAAATGTCATTACCAACCGGTGAACCGAGCGCTTTCGTTTCAGCAACGTTCAACAAGAGCGCCGTATTCATTTTCACGAACACCGGAATCTGTTCGACATCTGCGACAGAGCGGATCACAGCAGGACCTTCATATTCGTCCCCTGACCAAAAATCCAGCCATTTCCCATCTGGAAGATACACTTGCCTTTCTACCTCGCCCTCTTCAATGATCGGAGCGACAAGCAGAGATTCCCCGAAGAGATATTGATCGTACAGACCACGGACGCGTTCATCGTCAGGGTAATCGAGCATGAGCGCGCGCATCATCGGCAATCCCGTATCACTTGCCTTTTTAGCTTCCTGATAAAGATACGGCAGCATATTCATTCTTACATTGGCGTAAAAGCGATACACGTCGATGACCTTCTTCTCACCAGTACGCGCGGCGATATTCCACGGCGTGCGATCTTGATTAAACTCAGCTTTGCTTTCCGCGTGATATTGCATGATCGGGCAAAACGCCGCCATTGCCGACGAGCGCATAAATAACTCTGCTGTCGGAATATCTCCGTTAAATCCAGCCAAGTCCCAACCCCAAAATACAATCCCTGCGAGACCCGCATTTAGACCAGCCACTAAAGAGCGTTGGAACGCAGCAAACGTCGACCTTTCGTCTCCCGCCCAGTGCGCGGAAAATTTTGCGCGCCAGTATAGCCAGCCCTGCTAAACGTCATCCCGTGATTTTGCTGAGCAAAACGATAGTAAGCTTCGACATAATCATTTGGATACTGATTACGCATCTCGCTTCCAGTCTGACCGTTGGCAAACTGAACGTTTTTTCCAAACACAAACTCGCCACCGTCTGTTTTAAAGCCGTCTACACCGAGGTCAAGTAAATACTGCCGCTTAGCAAACCACCATTCCCTTCCTTCAGGATGGCTAAAGTCCATGAGCAAGCTATTGGTAAACCAATTTTCCGGAATGCGATAAGGCGAGCCGTCTTTGTTTTTTACGACATAGCCATTTTTTATCATGTACGATTCGTCTTGATCCTTCAGAGGGTGCGTCTGTTTGTTTAAATATTTTTGGATGGGAATTTGCCAAAGGATCAGCTTTAAATTGTCCGCATGTAAGGATGCGACCATCTTTTTCGGATCAGGCCAACGCCCCCACGAAGGGAAGGTCATCTCATCATACGAATGAACGTAGCCCGGTTCTTTCAGTTCATAGGTCGCGTCGTTAAACATGTAATACGTCGCCTCATCACTCCACTGCTCTAAGACGATGACCGTCGCCGGAATGTCATGCTGTTTTGTCGCTTCGACTTCCTGCTCTACAATCGATTGCCGATCCCAATTGTTACTCGACATCCACGGTCCGAGCGCCCAAGCTGGAAGCATCGTAGGCTTCCCTGTTTGCTCCGTATACTGCTGAAGCTGACCTTGAAAGTCGCCAAAGTAGAAATGAAGATTCGTCATCGTCACGCGCTCATTTTGCGCAAACGTAACGCTGCATTTATCCTTTAAGCCAGCTGCTAAATCAAACGTCGTGTACATCATCGTATTGATAAAGCAGCCATATCCTCCGTTTGTCATATAAAAAGGGATAGGGATATACGTCCGCGTCCCTTGATCGCGATACTGATTGTATACGTAGCAGTCAATTATCTCCCCACGCTGCTCAAGCGCATTATACCGCTCTCCAAAACCATAAAAGCGTTCATGCGCTGGTGAATACCAATGAATGGTAAACGATCGTACCGTTCCGTCTACATCTGTGTTCCATTCGATCGGTGCATACAGCGGATGAGTCGATAGCATCCGTTTATTTTCCTTATAAACAGAAATGGCGCAATGACTTTCCTCCACCATGACCGAGTAGTCGCCGGACTGTAACTTAACGGATGTCCGTTTATTTTGCGGAACCGAACCATAGCTACCCTTTTGTTGGATGGTAAAAGACAGCTGTTTGTCACTTAAGGTCATTGTAAGCAAGTGTTCCTCACCAAACTGAAGCACACACCGATCCGTCTCTTGATCCACCACTTGAAAAGACGTCGCCTGCTGACGTTGCAAGGTGGAAAGATCGTACGTCTCAGATGTTAATGCGCTGCCATCTTCTAGCTCCGCGACAAAGCGATAGTCGTAGCGGTCATGCTTTGGCAATGGGGCAAGCTTTGTTTCATAAACGAGCGTATTGTCCTTTACAGCAGGGGACAATGACTCCACATGACGCCACGTGCCAGCCTCATTTTCAACCTCAATACTGACTTTCCTAATCTTTATGTCACTAACGACTTGACACGCCAGTTGGACGTATTCCTCTGTCGTTGGATAATGTGGGATTCGCTCGGTCAGCTGTCGTTCGTAAACATTTTCATTCCCTAACGGTCTATGAACGATGTGGGCTGCTTGATTGTTTTGTGCAGCAAAGTGATCGAAGACGTTGAGCAACACGTCGGCGAGCTCGTCTTCCTCAGCAAAAGAGCGTGCTTGCTGAGCGTAATACAACGCCTTTTCGCGTTCCGACTTTTCTTGATAATACAACGCAAACAGCGCCGTCGCTAACCGTTTTACTTGTGTTGCCCCGCGAAACGGAAGCATGCCGTCCTGTTCACTTAAATGAAGAACCATTTGCTGTGTTGCTTCAACAACAACCAAATCCTCAGGTGAAAACAATCCATACGGCATGACCGCCAGGATTTGATCGGCAGAAAGAGCTCTTTCCTCAACACCATTTAAAACAGTGCCTCCTGAAAGTAAATTGTCGAAAACAAAATCACGTATGTCGGTCATGACCTTCTGCGCTTCGAAAACACCGCGTTTGTTTTTCGTTTCTAAGAGCGCAGCATAAGCCATCGCGATATTAGATAAATAGATATCCGTTGCTTCTTTTTCAAGAACGCATTCATGTTGATCCATCCAACTATTTGAAAGATATGTGATATACGGTTTTGTATCGATGCTATTTAAAGCTGAGGCGGGATGATCGCCGATATGCCTTTGCAACAACCAAGTCCACGTAGCGATGTTGTAAAAGGCGTCCGTTCCAATCGTAGGCTGTAAATTTTCCAATACTTGTTCTACCGCAGCGTGCTCCCCCTTCAACTGGGATAAATATCCTTTGAGTAGCGCTGTGTACTTTTCCAATAAAAACACCTCTTTAACGAAAGGTTAGACATGCCTCAGGGGCACACCTAACCTTTATGATGGATTTACTCGTTGATGATTCTCGCAAATTCGCTTTCTAACGTGTCCAACACTTCTTCTGGTGTCTTCTCCCCGAGTAACGCTTTTTCAAATTCTTGATCTGTGACGTCACTGATTTGACTCCAATTATTCACTATCGGAGGCAAGACGAGCGTGTCTAAAGCTTCAAAGACCGCCTCACGATTTTCTGGTGGCGTTTGCTCTAAATACGGTTGTAAAATCGCTTCGTCGGTAATTGCCGGCAGCTCCCATGATGCGTTAACGCGAATATCAGCCACTTCCTCACTCGCACTCATGAAGGAGGCAAATTCGTACGCAGCTTCCTTCTTTTCACTACTCTCAGAAACGGCGAGTCCATTCGCAAAGAAGTGATGCGCTTTTTGCGTGTTCCCTGCCTCCAATTCAATATCCCAAGCAAAAGGAGCGTCTGCAAACATCCCGAACATCCACACGCCTGTATGCAAAATGGCAAGCTGACCGTTCATAAATAAGTCCTCAGACTTTTGACCAGACATTTGGGCAGGTGATGGTGACACGCCATGCTCTGTCACTTTTTCTACCATATACGTTAATGCTTCCAGGTTTTCTTCGGTATTGATCGTCGGGTTACCCTCTTCATCAAAGAGCTGACCGCCATTTTGAGCGGCAACCTTGAAATACTCATTCATTGTCACTGGTGCATACGTGCCCCACACGTTACTTTCCGCGTCTGTCAGCTGTTTTGCCGCCTCTAATTCGTCTTCCCACGTCCAATCAGCCGTAGGATAGTCAACGCCCGCTTCGTCAAATAAGTCTTTATTGTAGAAGGTCACAACGTTTGAAAAGCTTTCCACCATGCCGTATTGTTTTCCGTCATATTGGTACGCTTTAAATGCTTCCTCATTGAGCTGCGAAGGATCAAACTCATCATCCTGCTCGATGTAATCCGATAAATCAGCCAAAGTTCCTCTTGAGGCAAACTGAACAAAGTTTTCATAGTTTAACTCAAATACATCAGGTGCGTTTCCACCAGCAATTTGTGTTTGCAGCTTTACGAAATAATCGTCAAAGGCAGCAAACTCCGTATTGACTTTAATATTCGGATGCTCTTTTTCAAACGCTTCGACAATTTTAGCTAAATTATCTTCATTATCGGGAGTAGCCGAAAAGCTATAGTAGGTAATTTCTGTCTGACTTTCGCCCGTGTCGTCGTTCCCTTCTCCAGCACCTCCGTCAGCCTCGCTTCCCCCAGAGGAAGAACAACCAGCTAACATCAGCATCAACGCAAAAAACAATGATGTGACAAACAGCTTTGTCTTCATAAAACCCTCTCCCATTCTAGTGAGTATTTATTCTTTCATTCCGCTCATCGTCATCCCTTGAATGAAGTATTTTTGAGCGAAAAGATAGACGAGTAATATAGGAACAATGCTAATGACAACGCCTGACATCATTAACCCCCAGTCCGTTGACCAGCGCCCCTCTAATAAAGACAGGCCGAGCGGCAACGTCGCTAACTTTTCATTACTGACGACAATTAACGGCCAAAGAAAGTTGTTCCAAGATTGCATAAATGTAAATATTCCTAAAGCCGCCAGCATCGGTTTTATCAGCGGCAGACAGACATGGAAAAACACTTTGAAATGATTGGCGCCGTCCATAAACGCTGCTTCCTCAAGCTCGCGAGGAATGCTTAGCATCGCCTGCCTCATGAGAAAAGTCCCAAATACCCCAAACATTGTCGGAATGATCAGTCCCATATAAGAATCCAGCCAATTAAATTCCCGAATCAGCATAAATTGAGGGATCATCGTCACCTGTGCCGGCACCATCATCGTCGCCAGATATAATAAAAACAGCTGATCTCTGCCTTTAAAATGCATCCTTGCGAATGCATAGGCAGCCATCGAACTAAATGTCATTTGCCCTAGTGTCGTAAGTACGGCAACAATGACCGAATTCCACAAAAATCGCAGCATTGGAAACTTTTCTGTCACAGTTTGATAGTTTTCAAGCGTAGGCGGATCCGGAATGAATTGCGGGGGAAAAACCATCGTCGCACCATCCGTCTTCAATGATGTCGACACCATCCATAAAAATGGAACGAGCATAATGAAAGCACCCACAACTAAAAGCAGATAAAAGATGAATTTCTTCAAAATTACGCCTTGACTCATCACTCTGTCTTCCATGCCTATTTCACCCCTCGATCCTGAAACTTCATTTGAATCCATGTGCAGATAAAGATGACGATAAAGAGCATCCAGCTCATCGCAGACGCATAGCCCATTTCGTAATAACGAAACGCATGATTGTAGATGTTCTGTACCATCACGATCGTTGAGCCACCGGGTCCACCCTCTGTCATGATCATCACCTGATCAAACACTTGAAAGGAATTAATTAACGAAATAATTGTGACAAAAAAAGTCGTCGGTGCAAGGAGCGGGATCGTAATGCTTAAAAGCTGTCGAAGCTTGCCTGCACCATCAATGGAAGCGGCTTCATAATAAGACGAAGAGATGTTTTGCAAGCCACCTAAATATAAAACCATCACAAACCCGATATCTTTCCAAGCACTTGCTAAAATGATACCAATCATTGCGGTATCAGGATCGTTCAGCCATTGCGGACCATCAATGCCAATCACCGACAACACATAGTTAATCAATCCATACTCAGGGTTATAAAGCCATTTCCAAATGAGCGAGACCGCGACCCAGCTCGTAATAACTGGCAAAAAGAACGTTGCCCTGAAAAAAGGACGAAATCTCATCTGCTGATTTAATAACAGAGCACTGGCAAGCCCAAAGATTAAGACGAGCGGTAAATACCCGATGATAAAGAACAATGTGTTGCCAAAGGACCGCCAAAATTCTGGGTCTTGCACGAGCCTCGTATAGTTCTCAAGCCCGGTAAACTGAATTTCCCCTAACAAATCCCAATTCGTAAAGCTGATGACGAGTGACGAAACAATGGGTACGCCGACAAACATCAAAAAACCTAAAAGATTCGGTAAAAGAAAAACACAAAGCCAAAACAACGTTTTTCTTCTCGTCATCCCAACCATTTGCTTCACCGCCTCTCGTCAAGGTTTGGCTCATTTTCGTAAATCGGTTCTTGAAAAATTTGGTTGATTGCCAGTAAGCCGCCGCCTGTAAACCAGACTTCATCTTGCAATGTTGAAAAAACAACGTCCGTTTTAATGTTGACTTTTTCAAAGAAATTATCATGCGCCGTCTGCGACACTTCATCTTGAAATAAATGACGGTATTTGACGCCTTCCCCAACAATAATAATTTTTTCAGGGTTGAAAATATTGATTAAATTTCGTAATCCATATCCGAGATATCTCCCCATCCCTTTCATCAGCGTTACCGCAAGCTCATCTTTTTCTTCTGCCGCTTTAGCCACATCTGCAAAACGGAAGCGCGTTAATGTTGAATTGGGATAGTCAGGTAACAATTCACGACCTCGATTTTCAAAATAAAACTCAGACGCATACATTTCTAAACAGCCATTTTGCCCGCAATGGCATGGATACCCATCCACTTGTATACTCGTATGGCCAAATTCTCCAGCCCCGCCGAACGCGCCATAATAAATCTTGCGATCGATGACGACCGACAGCCCTATGCCCGCACCGATCGAAACGACGAGAAAGTGATTACTGTGCTTGCCCTCGCCATTTTCTAACTCTGCGAGCGTAAAGCCGTTGATATTGTTATCAACAAACACCTGTGTCTTCGGAAAAGCATCTTGAAGCATATCTTTAACAGGGACATTTTCCCAACCTAACATTGAGGAGCGGATGATCCTCCCATCGGTCAGACTGACGAGTCCTGAGGAAAGAATTCCAATACCTAAAAGATCAGATATATCGTCACCTGCTTCTGTAAGAAGCTGCTTGACCGAACGTTTAATGAGATCAACAACGGTCTCAGGAGATGCCTTTTTTTGAAAAGGCGTATACTGAATGGCTAAAATTTCGCCAATCATATTTGTAATCGCTATCATAATTTGCTCTTCTTCAATCTTAATGCTCATTGTCGTTCCATAATTTTTATTAAATCTAAGTAACTTCGCCCTGCGACCGCCCGTAGAATTCGCTTCCCCTACTTCATAAATCAAATCTCTACTTTTTAAATCATCCATAATGTAAGAAAGCGTAGACACACCTAGATCACACCGCTTCGCAATTTCAGCACGGCTAATCGGCTGCTGTCGACGAATAAGATTAAGTACTTTAAAGCGATTGATCTCTTTAATTAACTCTTTGCTGCCACTTCGTAACAATCTCATGTTTTCACCCCAAAATGTCCTCTAACTTACTTCAATCATTGAACGAATTAAGTATAAATACACTATAACTTAAGAAAATAAAGATCACAAGGACTTTTTAGAATGTTTAATGATCACTTCTCTTGAACAATTTTCTCGCTTTTTTGGTCAATCAAATTCGTTTTCTCCTATGAACGACATGTTGCATTAAAAAAAGCGGCTGTCCAAACAGCCTGATTCACGTAAAAACGAACTCCCAAGTAGGTTGATTGCATCTTTAGGAATTGCTTTTCTAAATGAACCTACTGATCTGACAGCCGCTACCGACTTGTTAAATATGATACACTTTACCTTTAATCGTATCTTCTTCCATCAAAACCTTTTCTTCATTAACATAAACATCTTTTTCCGTCATACAGAAATGAACGGTGCCATAAACGGGATCTCGAAATGTAATATCACAATCGTTTGATGATAATTGTATAGAGCTCTTTCGAATCTCATCTTTAAATTGACTAAAAGAAGAAAATTCATCCTGATTCCCTACTCTTAATACCCAGACATTTTCTCGTCCCAGCGATATCACTTCTCGCGCTTGATCAATCCCCTCCATCGTAAGTTGCAAGCCATTTTGGGCAAAAAGAGCAACATACCCTTCTCCTTTGCGTAAAAATATCCACTGTTTGTCTAATTCATATTCATCAAAAGATTGTAAAGGTGTATAAGCGTGAGTAAAGTCTACGTCATGGGCCAAATCAATTTTAAACCAATAGACAGCTAAGCTTTTATACTGATTTGCAAAAGGTAGACACCCATTTCCTGCCCAATAACTTGGTCGTCCAGCTCCCTTTTTCGCTCGTTCACCCGGATGATTTACCCATATGTTTTCTTCAGGTCCAAAACTGACTTGCGAGATATGCTCCTGATAGCCAGGCTGAAAAGGTCGATAATTGACGGCTGTCGATAAAGCATAATCTCTCGTCTTAAATAGGTAGATCAGCGTTTCTTTGTCGACGCCCTGGCGCTGAAGGTACACAAACGGGCTTTGCACATCCAATTGATTCGTTTCTTCAGGAGGCTCGTAGTCCGAAAAAGCTAGAGCAACCGATCCAAACGAAGAATATGTGACATTTCCCTCTCCCCAAGCCAGCCAAGAAAGGTTGGTCGTTTGCGTATTGTAATTACCTTTAAGCTCTTTTTCGTAAACCCGACCCTGAGAGCCAGTCAAGTAACCTTTAAAGCTATTCGCCTTCAGCCAATAAAAAATAAGGTCTAACGCTCTTTTTGCATCATGCCGTATTTGAGTATCTTTTGCAAAACCATACAACTGAAGTAGCCCTATCACATTGATAGGAATATATGGGCTTGAATTCCACTCAGCCAAACCATCTTTAAAAAATCGAGCAAACCATGCCAAGAGTCTCGTTTTCGCCTTTTCGTAATGCTCTATCCCCATGATATTACCATTTGGAAATAAGCGGTTCGGAAATGCTTGACCGGCAAGCAGCTCACTCGCATGAAACATCAGTGCGTGATTTTCACTAAAAAACCACATGACATCATTCCCAGGCTCATCAATCCAATATCGGTAATTGACCATCGCATCCTCTACACGCTTCCGTAGAGAACATGGCAATATCCTTATTTGGTCGTCCATTTTGAGCAATTGATAATACATGATTATACTAAAATCACTGCAGTCTCTTCGCTCTTCAACTGTGCGTAAATCTTCCTTAAGGATAGCGATCGCTTCATCATCCATTGTTTTTGTGGAAGCCATTTGAGCTAATACGCGATGAACATTCCGTTCCCCGTACTTAGATACGATGTCTAGGATAAGCTCCTTTCTTTGTTGGCTCGTTTCAGCTTTTACTTTATGATAAGACTCGGGATAAATTTCTACACCTGCATTCCTTTTCATATGCACTCGACCATTACTGAGCATGAGTGTCACAGCATGATACCCCATTTGAAATTGATCCGGGGAACCAAAAGATACTGAAGAATGGTTAGGATCAATAATCTTCTTGGCTACATAAAGCGGACAACGCTCTACTTGAAACTGACAAGTCAGCGCATACGGCTGTTGAGGCTGACCACCTAGCTCAAGCTGCACTTCCTCTTCTTTGAAGGTATCTTTTGTAAACCGAGCACCTGCTAACAATTGCTTCAGATGATGAATTTCCTCTACAGACTCACGACCTATGGGTAATTGCCCTTTAAGAGGCTCGCCCTCAGAGTAATCTAGACGAAACATGAATTGTGTGTCTCTTTCAGCTAAATCATCATGGCATATGTAAACGGCATTTTGCCCTTGATGTAATGGAATAGAGACGTCCTCTGTTGTCAGCTGATTTCGAGAAAAGGGAGCCATCGAGTGCATCAGTTCCCCATTCACCCACAAAGACATGCCACCGGTGACAGAAATGGCAAACGTACAAACTTGATCTATCTCACTATGCAGCTCCGTGTATGCCCACATTTTTAATTGCGTCGGCTTACTCCAAAACCCTGTTTCTTCAACCTCTAATTGTTCAGAGGGTAGATGCAACTGCCAGTTTTTCTTCTCACCGTTACACAAAACATCTTTTCCTAAGTGAGGGTCAATGATCTCTTCTGGTAGCTCAGTAACCACTTGACGACTCTTCAAAAACTCAATACGTCCAGGGAACTCGTGCACCGCATGACCTTTTACGAGCCACTCGTTCACATCTCCAGTCATTGTCTCAACACCAAACGATTTTTCCTCAACAAATAATCCGAGCAAAAGCCAATGGTTTAACGTACCACCTTGCTTCAACGTAAAAGGATACTTGTGCATTACAAACACCTCACAGTTAGTCTTTCATCCCAGACATCATGATGCCTTGAATGAAAAAGCGTTGGAAAACTAAGAAAACTGTAATCAGTGGGACCATCGTCAATACTGCCATCGCTAGTAAAGGTCCCCAGTCAACCGAATACTCTCCGATAAAATTTGCTAAAGCTAGTTCTAATGTATACAAACGTGTATCTGAAATCGCAATTAAAGGCCAAATATAATCTTGCCAACGCCACATAATTGAGAAAATTGTTAATGTTGCAAGTATGGGTTTAATCAATGGAATAATTAAGCGAACAAATATCTTCCATTCACCAGCACCATCTATTTTTGCCGCTTCAATCATCTCGTCCGGCAGAGACATCGCATACTGCCTTACTAAAAATACACCTGTAGGAGTTGCTGCTGGAGGAATAATGATGCCCCAGAGCGTGTTATATAACCCTAGATTTTTTAACACGATAAACATCGGAATCATTAATGCTTCGAGGGGGATCATTAAGGTCGATAGAAAAAGAACAAGGATCAATGTACTTCCTTTAAAACGATATTTGGCTAAGGCATAGCCAGCCATAGTATTAATGAAAAGTGTAATGATCGTTGCAACAACGGTGACGACCACTGTGTTGAATAAATACTGCCCAAAATTGGCATTCTCAAAGGCACTAATATAATGATCAAACGTTAAGCTATTTGGAATCATTGTCGGTGGCCAGCTAAACAATTCTGTTGAAGGCTTAAATGACGAACTGACAACCCACAGCACCGGAAATAACATAAATGCGCCGACAATGACGAGAATTGTGTATAGAACAAAGTTTTTTGTTTTGTTAGCCATGCTCACACTCTCCCTCCATTACTTACCTTCCATTGAACGAGGGTCACAATGGCCATGATCACAAACAACACTAATGAGAGAGCGCTTCCCAAACCAAAGTTTCCAAGCTCAAAAGCCGTATCGTAGGTGTACTGAACATAGTATGTTGTTGCATTAATTGGTCCTCCTCCTGTTAATGAAACGACCAAGGCAAACGTCTTAAAAAACTCAATAAAACTTAAAATGATAACGAGCAGGGTAATTGGTCGTAGCATAGGGATTGTTACTTTAAGAAATTTCTTCCATGGACCTGCACCATCAATTTCAGCTGCTTCATAAAGCGCAGGTGAAATACTCTGCAAACCAGCAACAAAAATCAGCATAAAGAATCCAACTCGACTCCAAATGGTGACCATAACGACTGAAAGATTAGCAAAAAATGAATTAGACAACCACTCAACTGACCCTATATTCATCGTATTTAAAAGGAAATTAATGAGCCCGGTATCCGTTTGTAAAATCCAATTCCAAATGAGACCAGACACAATGAAAGATATCATGACCGGAAGAAAAAACACGGCGCGAAAAAATCCGCTTCCTTTCAATCCACGTGTTAATAACCAGGCAAGCGCTAAGGCAGACATGACTGTTAAAGGAACAACAAAAATAACATACAACATCGTTCGTACAAGCATGGACCAAAACTCATCATCGGTAAAAATCGTGACAAAATTTTCGATACCTATAAAAACAGGATCAGACAACCCATTCCATTCAGTAAAAGCATAGACCACTCCAAAAATTGCAGGCAGACCAACAAAGATAGCAAAAATCAGCATATTAGGCAGTAAAAATGCATAAGGAATCCATTTCTTTTCGCTTTTCATACGATTTCTCCTTACGTACAAAATTAATCATAGGAGAATCGACAGCGTAGGCGACAATCGATTCTCCTTAGTAAATCACTTACTCAGAACCCATATCTGTACTTTCTACTATGTCGTCCATTGCCTCTTGAGGGGACATATCACCGTTCAGCGTTTTTTGAACATTTTCTGTAAGCTGCTTCTCTACTTCTGGCATATATTCGAAATTGCTCCAATCATTCGCTGTCGCTTCAGGTGTCACGGAAAGCTCATTCTGGAAAATTTCCATTGCCTCTGAATTGATTTCATATTGAACGTCTTGCACATCGTTTCTCGGACTTAGGAATAACGATTCTTTAACGTATTTTTCATTCACATCTTTAGAAATAAAATACTGTAAAAATTCCGCGGCTTCGTCTGTATGCTCAGAATCTTTAAATGCCACCATCTGTTTTCCTCCAGCAACAGAAGACCTGCGTACCTCCTCTGGCAAATAAGTGACGCCCCATTCAAAACCTGCATTCTCTGAGTAATTTTGTAAATTCCAATTTCCAGACAAGTGCATTGCTGCCTGTGCCGATCTAAACATGGAATTCGGATTCTCTCCACCTAACCAAATTGATTTTGGGATAATTTCACGGTCATGAAGTTCTTTAAAATATTCCAAAGCACCCACTGCCTCAGGCTCATTAATCGTTAACTGTGTGCCATCTTCTGAAAAGATCGTTCCACCATTTTGATAAATTAACGTCGAATAACGCGATGGAGACATGTCATAAGCCAGTCCCATACGAGCGTCACTATTCTCTTTTACTTTTTCAATTGCGTTTGCAAATTCATCCCAATCCCAAAGGTCATCAGGCGATGATGGTACTTCTACGCCTGCTTGCTCGAAATAAGCTTTATTATAAAACAATCCGTGTGCTGTCATATCCGTCGGAACAGCGACAAACTTATCCCCAACTTGTGCCCACGGTCGTGCAGAAGGAGAGAGTTGCTCTAAAAATGTTTCTTTGCTGTCAAAATAATCATCTAGTTCTAAAAGTGCGTCAGATATCATGCCTGGATTGGAAACGCGAGCTAAATCAGGCGCATCCCCGCCAGAAACACGCGTACGAATTCTGTCGTTTACATCGCTATATGGCGTGTCTATGATATTAAATTCAACATTCGGATGCTCTTTTTTATATTCTTCCGTGATTTCTTTAAAGACCTCCCCCTCATCGCCATCACTGAACCAAATCACATCTAAAGTGACTTTAGCTTCACCAGTTTCTTCAACGTTTCCATCCCCCGAATCTGTATTTCCATCACTGCAAGCACTCAACACTAAGGCGACCAATAATAACGCACCAAACCACTTATTTCTCAATTTCAATGTAAGACCTCCTTGTTTTTGTAGACGCTTTCATATTTGTGATTAATACGAATTAATTCAATTGTAAGTATTCGGGAGAAATACGTCTTATTAATTAAAGAATTTCACTCTCAAAATCGGAACAATTTAATATACATTTTTTTACACAAAAATACTTTTTGGAACGCTCTATTTTTTATTTTAAAATTCATTATCCATTAAACAATATATATCACAAAAGACTGAATATTATTTTTATTTGAATATAACCATTATCTATGTCTAAACCATTTCACTGAAATATTTATTCGGTTCAGCCTTTCAGTTACTTGGTCGATGTTTAGAAATATTTTTTAATGATCGCCCTCCTAGTTGCTTGATAATCTTCATGGGCGTTCATCTACGCGCCCTTGATACGTTTTCCGATACATTTTAGGAGGGACACCGGTCTGTTTTTTGAAGAGGCGATAATAAGTAGCAAGAGATTCAAAGCCTACTTCAAAACAAATAGAGACAATATCTTTGTCGGTTTCCAGAAGGAGCTTTTTTACAACGCCTAGACGAACATCCGTCAAGTATTGCATCGGTGTGCACCCGTAATGTTCTTTGTAGATACTTTGAATATACCGTTTGCTCACCCCGAGTTTCGAAGCAATATCTTCCGCACTTTTAATATCAAAGTAGTGCGTTTCAATATATTGCTTAATCCGTTCGACGCGCAATGTGTTTGTATCGGCGTACTTCACCTCTTGTTGCGAACGAGCAATGATAAAAAGCAGCTCCGTCATATATACTTTTAAGGCGATTTCCCATAAATCGTTGGCATTTGATTGCTCATACAACATTTTTCTCAGC
Source organism: Litoribacterium kuwaitense (assembly GCF_011058155.1). Classification (NCBI taxonomy): domain Bacteria; kingdom Bacillati; phylum Bacillota; class Bacilli; order Caryophanales; family Bacillaceae; genus Litoribacterium; species Litoribacterium kuwaitense. The sequence continues at coordinate 16,192 of NZ_JAALFC010000043.1, forward strand.
AATTGGCGCAATTCACTGCCTTCAAACATACTCACCTGTTGCACAACGCCCTTCTGAAACACTTTGGCAATAAGTCGTTGCTGCACATCCTCGCTATAGTCGCGAACGTCAAACTCCAACACGAGAATCGTCGTTTTTGACTTGGAGGAAATAGAATGCTCCGTAAAGGGTGGGATAATGATAAAACTATCTGGAGTAATGGGATATTCTTCATAGTCAAGCGTACAGACCCCTTCACCCTCCAGATTGTATAGCAGCTGGTGTGACGAGTGATGATGAGATTTCACAACATCCTTTTCGTTGTGTTTGCTTTCATATATTGCAATGACGGCGGTCCCTTTTGGTTTCATAGAATCCTACATCTCCCTTCCTTCACTTTTTGACTTAAGCAAAGTTCCCCTCTTACTTCTCATAATGCTTTTCTTAAAGATAGACGATTCGATTGCTAAGCATATGCTTTTCCGTTTCAACCTTCATTTTATCATGACGAGGAACGCGCTTTTTGCTAAATGTCTACACTCTTGCCAAATTAAACCAAGTTATTAAGTCAGATTTAATGGTATGATATTTATAGACATTTAGACCTAAAACTGAGGTGTATTTCTTCATGGAGAAACCAAAACTAATTTATATCCTTTTTGTCTTATTAATGCTTTCCACCACTTCACTCATTTTGATGAATCAAGATCTATTACAGATGCATTATCTATACCTAGTTTTAGGGACCGGCTTTCTGTTTCTTTTACTTTCAAGAAACTTAGGCTTTCTTCTGCTCATTACGGAAATTTTACTCGCCGGCTATTTTATAACCTACGACGCATATTACTATAAGCTTACATCAATTGAACAAATTCCGGTCGTTCTTGAGCATGTGATCTTTGCCGTGACGATAACGCTGCTTTGGGTCGTTCTATACATTATTAAAAAAGATAGACAGACTTTTATAGAAATGAAAGACAAACTACAACAATTACAGCGCTTCGAACCGCAAACGAATGTATTTACTCAAACAGAATTTAAAGAAAAAGCAACGGTGATCTGGACAGGCATGAAACGGAGAAACGAACAAGGTTTTATCATGCTGTTTTCTTTAATGATTCGTCAAAACATACGAGAAGTGCACTCTTCAGCACGGTTGGCGATACGCTGCTTCGTTCTGTTCGTAGCAACTTTGATTTGGTCGGAAAATACGATGATCACACATATATCGTTCTACTGCAAAACACAAATGAAGCAGGGAAATCGATTGTTCTCGAGCGCTTCGACAATTTGCTCGGACAAAAAGTTAGCCTCAAAGAGAAGCCATACAACGTAAAGGCACATACGTTAAATGATAACCTCTTAGAAAAGATTTGGGACCGAGGTGGCGCTATATGACCAATCTCCTCATTGTCATTATGATTTTCTTTTGGCTCATGCTTATTTTTTACTCTTTCCTGACCATCGCAGGTGTCATGGAGCGCAGTCGTCATAAGAGACAGCCGTTATCGAGCTACCCAGCAGTAGATATTTTGATTCCTGCGCACAATGAAGGCAAAGTGATTCACAAAACATTAGAAGCCATGTCTCGTATTCATTACCCTGGAGAATGTCATGTGTATTTGTTAAACGACAATTCCGAGGATGAGACGCCACAAATCGCTGACGAGTTTGATCGCCTTTTCACCAATATTCACCATATTCGTGTACCAAAGGGTGAACCAAAGGGAAAATCTCGCGTTCTGAATCACGGACTGTCCATTTCAAAAAGTCCATACTTTATCGTCTATGACGCTGACAATCAGCCTGAGCCGGATGCAGTCACATGGCTCGTTGAAAAAGCAGAAACGACGAAAGACGCTGCTGGTGCCGTCGGCTATGTGAAGACCATTAATATAGAAAAAAACTGGCTCACCCGTATGATTGGCCTAGAATTTCAAGTACATCAGCTGATGATGCAAAGTGGACGATGGCTCTTATTTAAAATTGGGTCTTTAACCGGGACAAACATGCTACTGCGCCGCGAAGTGATTGATGAATTAGGCGGCTATGATCCATACGCTTTGGCAGAGGACGCTGAATTAACGATGAGAATCTACGCAAAAGGGTTGGTTCTGCCGATCGTAGCTGAGTCAAAAACGTGGGAGCAAGAGCCAGAAAAAGTAAAAACACTCGTCAAACAACGAACACGCTGGCTGCAAGGAAACCTTTATCTTTTAGAAAAAACCTTTCGCTCTAAAGCGTTTTGGAAAAATAAAACACTGCTACACACACTGCATCACCTGTCCGTCTATTTATGCTTTGTTATTCTTTTAGCGATATCACATATTTTCTTTGTCCTTGGCTTATTCGGTCTTTCTACCGAATTTATCAACAGTCCGCTCATCTTGTTTTGGTATATGAGTTATATCGTATTTACGATCCAACACGCAAGTGCCATGGTTTTGGATAGAACGGTGAATGCGCAAAACAGTTTCACCGCCATTATCATGTATTTCACTTATGCTCAAGTGTTTTTAATTCTGTTGGTACGTAGCATCATCCTTTATGTCAAGGCAAGACGGAAGGGCAAGCATGTCGAATGGGATAAAACAGTTCGCTTCTAGAAAGGGAAACAGATGAAGAAATGGAGATTCATTATGGGAGGGTTACTCACACTCTTGCTCATTTTACTAACCTTTTTATTCACTGAAGACACATCGACAGAAACCTTCGTGAATGACCATTTTATAAAAGACAACGGAGAAATAACGACTTACATGACGAGCGATGATATCCTTTCCGAAAGCATTGGACTTTACATGGAATATTTAGTTGAAACCGAACAAAAACAAGCCTTCGATGAGCAAGCAGCACTTGTTCGCACTAAGATGGACGATGGCTTTATTTACTGGCGATTTAATGCAGAGGCAAATGCCAATGCTTCTGTCGACGATTTACGAATCATGCGTGCCTTCTATGGTGCTCATGCACTCTGGCAGGAAGAAACCTATCAAACATTAGGCAATGAGATCAAGCAATTTATTTTATCTGAACAAGTGAAAAATAACTTGATCGTTGACTATTATGATATGAAGTCATTGATGACAGCAAATGAGGTTCATTTATCCTATATTGACGGTAGAGCCTTACGCAATTTCTTTCCTAATAATATTCAACAAGCACATACAGACATTTTAAAACGAGTGAGCGATGATCCTTTTTTCCTGAGGTATATCAGCTTGAGCAAAAGAAATATACGTATCAGGAAGAAGTTAATATGATTGACCAGAGCCTCATTGCTGCAAATGCGAACCGCTTAGGTATAGAAACAGAAGCATTTTATAGCTTCGTTGAAAAAGAACTGCAAAACAACGGCAAGGTTTTCGGACGCTATGACCGCAAGACGGGTGAGCCAACTGTTCCTTATGAATCATCCTCTGTCTATGCTTTATTAACGATCGCTTATTTGCACAAAGGCGAAGTCGATCAGGCCGGAAAAATCATTGAGATGATGAAAGCTTTGCGTAGTGACGAAGGCAGCTACATGATGACAAAAGATGATGCTCACTTCTTCGATAACATTTTGCCAATGCTGGCAGAAGCAAAATACGAAAAAGCGAAACGCAACGGCTAAGCCTATGACCTCATCAGACACCGATCAGCATGTCGGTGTCTTTTTATATTGGTGTAACTCAGTTCATTTTCCTCTCACTTTAACACGCTAGTTCGGTCTTGCTTTGTTTTAATCCTCCTAAAACGTTCTTCTCCTCCTCCATAAATGAAGCATGTGATTTTATGGCGGGCTCTTTGCTTATCAAATATCTTCAGTACTTATCGTTTAGTAAACCTGGACAAATGAACTAAACAGTCTGCTCGCCGTTTTGGAAGAGTTATTTACAAAGCGCCCACAGGTCGATGTTCAATTGGACCAGTCACACTGTACAGCTGAAACGAGTGTCAGGCGAGCGATCCTCTGTTTAAAAGAACGCGCACTCATCGGCAAACGCATTCTGTGTGTGGGCGACGATAACTTGGTGAATGTCACTATAGGGATGTTGCTCAAAAAATTATTTCCCAGGAAACTTTCCTTTTCGACGAGAATCGATGTTGTCGACGTCGACCAACGTTTCCTTCATTTTATTCAAGAAATTGCAGAAAAAAGAAGGATTACCCATTCATTGTATCCACCATGACTTACGGCATCCTCTTCGTAAAAGCATCAAAGGAAATTATGATGTGATATTTACGGATCCACCTTATACAGGTGAAGGATTAAATCTATTTCTTTCTCGCGGCATCTCGGCGTTAAAAAAGCAGCAAGGCTTACCGATCTTTCTGTCTTTTGCCCATAAATCACCCGAATTCATGTTGGAGATGAACCGATCGTTTGTAAAAATGGGCTTGTGCGTAACAGCGACCCTTCCCCATTTTAATACGTATATCGGTGCGCAAATGATTGCGAATCGGAGTCAAATGATGATTCTGAAAACAACCGCAGCTACACAAGTTCCTAAAGAATGGTCTCTCCCGTACAAGGAGCCGCTGTATACTGGAGAAGTCCGTCGTTCTATGAGAACTTACCGTTGCCTGCGTTGTGGAAACGACTGGCATGTCGGCTATAAAAGCTCCATGAAAACAATTGAGCAATTGAAAAAAACTGGATGCCCATCGTGCCATTTTCATTCATTTAAACACACAGGAAAAAGCGATTCATAACCAGGCTCTTCACAACAACGCTTGACGCACAGCTTTGCAAAAAAATGGCTAGCTGAATTGTCATAGCACAGGATTTAGCAATCGAGGTGATGAAGGTCATCGCCTCGATTGATTTACATCGTATTTATTCGATCTTCGGCATGCATCATTTGCACATCATTTAAATAAGCTTAGAGAATCAACGACATACTTAAACATCCCTCATATGTCACCTGAGCCCATTCCCTCTTGACAAAAGCAAGGTCAGTTCGCTAAGTTTTAACGAAGCAACATTCTGTTTATTCAGAATTTTGGTTTAGTTGTTCACTTGCTGTTACCCTCGGCCATCTGGTCTTCTTTTCCTCATCCCCTAACGAGGCAATGCCGAGCTCTTCCTCTAATTGCTCCGGTGACGCTAGAAGGTTCGTTAAAAAAATTTGGGAGGAACGTACATGAAACGAAAATGTGCACTACTTGCCACAGCGTTATTTATGACATTTCCCCACATCACAGAAGCTTCAATGCATCCAACAGGTGATGCCGTCTTTGCAGAAAATCAGCCAGTCACTCATGGATACCGAGCCATTGATATTGAACATTGGTCTCCAGAAACAGATCCAGATGCAGAGCGCTTGCGAGCTTTTGTCCCTTTACAGGAAAGAAACGAACCCTTTGCCGCCACCCAAGCCAATCCAAGCTTGAGCCCTGACACTGAATTTTTTAATTTGAATGGCGACTATGATTTTTACTTTTTAGGCGGAACACCCTACAACAATGAATTCTCAAAATACTTATTTAATTTCTGGCAATACACCGACTATTATGGCGGTTGGCACGGCACCGCAACAGCCGACGTTCCAGATCACTTATATAACCCAGACGGTCCAAGCGCATTTGAATTTGGAATTGTCGAAATTCCCAACCCAGCGTATACGAACGCAGCACACAAAAACGGCGCAAAATCTGTTGGCACGATTTATATTCCACGTGCCGGTCAGCCCTATGATCTGATTTTAAAGCAACGAGACGACGGCACATTTCCGATTGCTGAGAAGCTCATTGAAATGAAGGAATACTTCGGATTTGATGGATATTTTATCAATCAAGAAACCGCTATTAAGCCGAGCGATATTGATAAATATAAAGCTTTTACAAAAACGCTCATCGATGCTGGCGTCTATACGCAATGGTATGACACCATTGATGACCAAACAGGGAGCCTATCCTACCAACCGTCCCTTCTTCCGTCTCACAGCTCCTTCGTTAGAGATGATGATATCGGGGGCATGGTCAACTCCTCCATCTTTATGAACTATAACTGGAATTCACCTGATGGCTGGAATAATGGCGACAGCACAGATCAAACGTATATTAAAAATACCGTCGCTGAAGCCGAAAGGCGGGGCATTGATCCATTGAAAACCGTTTTTTCAGGGATCGAAGCCGGCTTAGGACAGTTTAGCGGCAGTCACAACTCAACACGAAATGCGGATGTGATCTTAGACAAGGAAACCGGAAATCCGCTCACGTCGCTCGCTACTTTAGGAGGAAATTTTGTGCAAACGGGACTTAAACAGCGTGCCGAAGACGATGATCAGTGGATGATCGCTGAACGTGAGAGAATGTGGTATACCGGCGTAAAGATTGACCCGACCGATACTGAAGAACAAAAAGGGTATGCGCGACCGGATGTGGGCGTCGACGACGCTTCCGAATGGACCGGTATATCACGCTACATTGCCGAGCGCTCAGTGATCGACGGAAGCACCTTTGCCACAAACTTTAATACAGGTCATGGCATGGAGTACTACGTCAACGGTCAAGTGTCCAATGACGAGCAATGGTCTAACATCAACGTTCAGGATATTCTCCCGACGTGGCAATGGTGGGTTGAGACAGATGGAACGAAGCTACAGGTCGATTTTGACTACGGAAATTCCGTAGAAAATGGTGACAAATTCACATATAAACAAATTGGTGCCTATCAAGGTGGAAGCTCACTCGTCGTCAACGGCACGCTGGACGCAAAGAATGTCGTCCGTCTTTATAAAACCGATATAAACGTCACCAATCAGTCTACAGCTTCGCTCACATTTAACAAGATCACTGCACCCGATCATTCTGAAATCCAGTTCGCACTGATCTTTAAAGACGCCCCGGATCAGGTTGAATATCTTCCTATCCCTAACAGCGGCGCCAAGACAAACGGATTTACCACGGCTGATTTAGATGTAAGCCACTTTGCAGGGCGAGAAATTGCGGCTCTCGGACTCGCTTTTGACCCTAAAGGTGAGGCCATCGATCAATATCAAGTCAATATTGGCGAACTCAAGATCACCGATGGCAAAGAATATACACCGAGCCAGCCAGCGGGCTTCAAAATCAAGCATAAGTACAACACGAATGAAGTCGATGTCGTCTGGGATCGTGAAGACTATGACACCGTCGAGCAATACAACGTGTATGCACAGCTCAAAAATGGAAAAAACGTCTTTTTAGGCGGCGTCTACGGTGAACATTTCTATATTAAGAACCTGGATAAACGCACCACAGCACTGAAATTAACCGCTGTTGGCAAAGACAACACCGAAAGCGCACCTGCGATCATTTCTCTGAACAAAACAGACTATTTCGCCACCTTTAATGTCGATGAAACGGACACAGGCTTTGACATTGAATGGAAGCGTAAATATCCAGATGTAAGCGAATATGCATTTGACCTACGTTTTACAGATGGTCGGACAGATGTGTATACAAAAACGGTCGCTGAAGCCGAAAAAGCTACGGCTTTCCAAGTACCCGTCCAAGACGATGACAGATACCTTTTAGAAGTTTCCGCTTTGGATGAGAACAGCGATGTTCTCGACACTATCAGCTTTACCGGCAAGATGAAAGACAGCTACTCCGAACCATTTGATGGCAGCTACTATATTGACGACGACACCTTAGGCATCGATGTACCATCGTCAGACGATTGGTGGCATATGTATGTGACGATCGATGGCGAACCCGTACAGCCACAGAACGCTTTTAACGATGTAATGACCGACTATTTTATCAGAGGCTTTCACGATTTACACGGACTCGAGCTTCCTGAGGACGGCGCTGTCATCGGGATCGCTCTTGAAGATTATGCAGGGAATATGTCCGAAGTTAAAAATATCGTGTTTGAAAGAGACAACTAAAAAAAGCGGCCTCAGAGTGTAGACAAAGTCAACAATTGACTTTGTCTATATTTTTTCGCGTTCCTTTAGCTCCAATTTTCCTTTTTTATTATTTTGATAGTGCTTGTTATAAACGAAGTTGAGCGATGACTCAAATAGAACCTCAGTTCATGAGAAGACAAGCGAGCTAAGCAACGAAGGATGAAAACTTTTTCAACAGGCTGAGACCGTCTTAAAACCGAGCTTTCTTAGTGTTGGTGACAGTCTACCAATCGTTTGACATAATGGTATTCGTATCAAATGATCAGAAAATGAAACACCGGGTATTTGAAAGGGTTTACATTATTCGTTAATCAGATTATAATAAGTTTCACAATGAATTGTCGACAATTAGACAATATAAACAATAAGAAAGGATATCGTCTTCGTGAAGAATATTTCAAAGTATTCCTTAAAGCATCGGGTTGCCCAAGAAATAAGAAAATTCATCTTTGATGGCACTCTTAAACAAGGCGAAAGACTCACTGAATTACAACTTTCTCAAGATTTAGGCGTGAGCCGTACTTCGGTGCGTGAAGCGATGCTTCTTTTAGAGTTAGAAGGACTCTTAATTGTATCACCTTATAAAGAAACGAGAGTCGCTACCATTTCGCAAGAAGAAGTTGTCGAATTGCTTATTCCAATGCGCATTCAAATTGAAACGTACGCCTTAAAAAAAGGCATGCCGTCGTGGACGGATGAAACAAAAGAACAGTTCAAAAACATTTTGCAAGACATGAAGAAAGCAGTGATCCTCGAGGATTTGCCGGCGTTCATAGACTTAGACATCCAGTTTCATGAATTAATTGTCACGTTATCCGAGATGGAGAACGTCATTCGTATTTGGGAAAGTATCGTGCACCGGATTCGTTTGCATTTCCTATATCAAAATAGTAAGTCAGGCACTCTTGAAAAATGGTTAGTAGAGCATGAAGAATTAATACAGACGCTTATTTCTACCGATTCCCTTGCCGACGCCGTCGAAGCTTTAAAAAATCATATTGTCGAAACCAATATTCCAGATGTTTATCTTTTAGAATAATCATTATGTTCTTGAAGGGAGTGATGCCATCATTCAAAATCTACCACTTGAAACAGAAGGGAGTCGTCGCAAAAATTGTCCAATCTTACTATTTCAAATATCGATGTATACGTCGTAGCAGCACCGGATGCGAAATATAAAACATCGTCGCATTACTCAGACTTAACGATGACAAATACGATTGTTCGCATTCGAACAACCGATGGTTATGAGGGCATTGGAAGTGCAGTGTCGTGGACAGAGGAAGGACTTGATTACAGTCTTGCTGAAGCCATTCGTCACCTTATTCCATTTCTCATCGGAAAATCCGCTCGCAACAGAGAAGATATTTTCCAATTATTAAATAGCCGCTGTGTCCAAATGTCACCAGAAGCCGAGTCTCCTATTGATATCGCTCTTTGGGATCTTGTGAGTAAATTTGCCAAAATGCCTTTATATCAATTTTTAGGGGGCGCACGAAGCCAAATTGTATCGTATGCCAGTACAGAATTTTTACCGACAATCGATGACTATCTTCAAAAAGTTCAGCAGCTCAAAGACCAAGGATATCGGTTCATTAAGTTTCATACGTGGTGCATCGCTGAACGGGACATTGCACTGGCTGAAGCCATTCATGACGTTTTCAAAGAGACTAACCTCAAGTTTATGATGGATGCCGAAGGAGCTTACACGCGACAAGAAGCGTTAAAAGTCGCAAAAAAACTCGCTGAATTAGACTATGTATGGCTTGAAGCTCCCCTGCCTGATACTGATCTTGACGGATATAAAGAATTAAGACAGCGTGTCGACATTCCAATCATTCCAGCTGGAAACACCTTACTTTCTCTGCAGCAAATTCAGCACGGTATTCAACAAGGATGCTGGTCAAGCGTAAGGGTCGATACGACGCTTGCAGGAGGCATTACGCAAACGCGGAAAATCCTGGGGGTTGCTGAGGCAAATGGGCTGACCGTTGAACTGCAATCATGGGGCTATACATTGTCGCAGGCAGCCAATTTACACATCATGCTCGCCTACAACAACAGCTTATACTTTGAACAAGCTGTACCAATCGAACCGTTGGAGTTTGGTGTGAAAACACCCATTCGTACAGATGAAAACGGCTATGTTCACGCGCCTGAAGGATACGGACTTGGGATTGAAGTAGATTGGGACGTGATTGAGAAGAATGCGCATAACAAGCTGTCCTATGACGAGCGAGGATGGCAAAAATAAAGAACAGAACCGGCTAAGAAAATATGGGGCGGCAACCAACATATTTCATGCGATTCTGTTCAAGCACATTATACCAAAAACTGTGCCTTGAATTATAGGACAACCTCGTCCTGGTGACCCCATGGCCTTACTTGAGATAATCCCTAATTTGATCATAAAGGTGTTTTGCAAAATGAAAATCACTGATATAGAAGTCATCACACTTAGAGTACCTCCCCTCCATCAGGAATCTGTCTGGGGCGAGGATGCGGTCATTGTCAAAGTCATAACCGATCATAGTTTCGTCGGAATTGGCGAAAGTGACTCGGCACCATCGGTGATTAAATCAATCATCGAAGCACCGAGTTCCAATCTATATTGTCATGGATTGAAATCGCTATTAATTGGAGAAAACCCGCTCGAAATTCAAAGGCTGTGGGATAAAATGTACTGGTCTTCAAATTATGTCGGCAGACGTGGAGCAGGCATTCATGCGATGAGTGCCATCGATATTGCATTATGGGATATTGCGTCCCAGTACTACGAAGTACCCATACACACACTTCTTGGCGGCAAATACCGTGACAAAATTAGAGCCTACGGAACATTTATTCCGGCGGATAAGCCTGAAGATAACAAAGTCATCGCTCGAAACTTGAAAAATAAAGGGTTTACGAGTCTAAAATTTGGCGGCGGGATTTTAGGAGACGACAATCAAACAGATGTTGACATTGTTAAAGCCATCCGTGAAGAACTAGGCGATGACTTCGAGCTACAAATCGACCTCGCCTCAAAATGGCATACGTACAGTCGAGCCAAAGAAATGTTTAAGCGCTTAAGTCCATTCCGTTTAAATTGGATTGAAGAGCCTGTCCTTGCCGATGATATGGAAAGCTACCAAAAGCTTGCCCACATCTCTGAAACGAAGCTTGCTGGTGGTGAATCGTTAACGACACGTTACGAATTTCGCGATTTTCTTACATCTGCCCAGCCAGATTTAGTACAGCCTGATATTACGAGATGCGGCGGGATCAGCGAAATGCGTAAGATTAACGACCTAGCCGCACTGCACGGAACTAAGCTCGTTCCTCATGGATTTAGTACAGGCATTCTTCTCGCAGCAACCGTACAATTTTTAGCTGCTACGAAGGATGGCGATCTCATCGAGTATTCGCAAAGTACGAGTCCGCTCTTTACAAGCCTTGTCAAAAATGCCCCTCAATTTGATAACGGTTACGTCACCGTACCAGATTGCATTGGTCTTGGGATAGAGCTTGACGAAGAGGTTATTCAAAAATATCGAATCGACTAAAATTGGAGAGATTTTATGACTAAAAAAATTGATAAACTACTCATTTCTCTCAGTCTTACGATCGTTCTTCTCGTCGTTGGTTTTTTATACTTTATGCCGGAAAAGTCACAGCTTGTGGCAAATGAAATTTTCTCAACATTGACAAACTGGTTTGGTTCGGGAACGCTCCTGTTTACTTTTTTCGGCTTTATTTTACTAATTGCTGTTGCCCTTAGTAAATATGGAAGAATCCGGTTTGGAAATGACAAGCCCGAGTATTCCACGTTTAAGTGGATTTCAATGATGATTGCTTGTGGCATCGGTTCAGCAACGGTCTATTGGGCGTTTCTAGAATGGGCTTTTTATATCGGTACACCCGGACTAGGCATTGAAGCCAACAGTCAGCGTGCTTTTGAAATGGCACTGCCCTATACGATGTTTCATTGGGGATTTAGCGCATGGACCCTTTATTCTTTAGTCGGCATCCCGATTTGCTATCATTTTTACGTACGCAAAAATAAAGGCTTGAGCTTAAGTGCGATGGTGAGCTCAATCACAGGTATTAAGCAAAATGGATTGATCGGCCGTCTGATTGATATCATCTTTATATTTA
>NZ_JAALFC010000044.1 GCF_011058155.1 Litoribacterium kuwaitense
TTCCAACACTTCCAATCTATCTCTGTCGAGTTAGATTATCAGTGAAAACTGGGGAATTTTAAACCGTTATTATTGAGGATTTTAACACCGATATTCACAGCAAGGTGCAAGGGCAGTTGCATCCTTACCCCTTTCTATCTATATGTCTATCTGTATATATTAGATTAAAGCATTTAATAAAAGATTTTTCCTTGATAATACTGCATTTATGCTGTAATATAACCATATGAATAATGACTGTACTTTATAAGTTTAGATTTGTCGCACTATAGCTATGTATATCTAAAAGTCATGATAAAATAGATCGAAGGAGGTGACAGATATGAATGAACAAAAGATTTTTGAAATGCTACTTCATCTCTCAAATGATATGAAAAGCATGCAAGAGAATATGAAAAGCATGCAAGAGAATATGAAAAGCATGCAAGAGAATATGAAAAGCATGCAGGAAGATATAACTGAATTGAAAGCCGATATGAACACGCGATTTGATGCTGTCGATAAGCGCTTAACAGCGATAACAAACATGGTGGTCAAGAACAGTGAGGATATTGAAGAATTGAAGAATATGAAATACAAGCTTCGGCAAACAAATGACGACGTCTTCATCTTAAAGCGTGCATTTGTTTCGGAACATGCGAAAGAGGTTTGAGGTGAAGGTCAGTGGTTCCACTGGCTTTTTTTTGTCTCAATAAATGTGATTGAATTCCAAGTCAAAGAATGGTAGAATTGTCTTTCGTATTTACTGAATAAAAAGAAAATAATGACATTAGGTGGGTAAGTTAGATGAGGGAGGGCGCTTATGGCGATCATTCAAGCCAAACAATTGTCGAAAACGTTGAGAATGAAGTCACATTTGCACGTCGCTATCTCACTAGCTTCCTTGCAGGGTATGATCAAGAAAATACTTTGGATAGAAAGTGGTTAGAACAGTTACCACTTTTTCTTGAATTGAGGCAAGTCATATTGTATTCGTCATTATACAGAAATGGGAATCTCGCATCCCTAGATCGTTGGTCCCGAAATTTCCTTGAACGAGCCCGTAGAAATATGGAAAATTCATTACCTATCATAGATATGAAAAAGGTCATTTTGACGACAGATGTATAGGAATGCATTTCAACAGACGCAGATCATGTAATGAATCATGCAAGTCTTACTTAAGAGCGAGGGACATTCGCCGTTGTTCCGGTCAAACGGGTTCGGGACAATCAACCTTTCTCCTTTGCCAACTCATGCTGTTTCATCTGCGGAAATGGCTCCAACGGCGCGGCTTCATGGGAGGTGATGATGCCTTTATTTTGTTCAAGGAGCCGGTGGACTTGCTTCGTCATCATTGCTTTCCCATCCTCATCAATGCCTGCGAACGGTTCATCAAACAAATACCAGTCTCTCGTTAAACAACAGATGGTAAAAAAGTAGAGCTTTTTCCTTTCTCCACCCGATAGCATCCCGACACTCTTCTTCCAATTGGCTTTAAATTCCTCAGCTAAGCCAAAGGCCTCAGCCTGTGCAAAAAACATTTGATGTCCGTTTTTAACCCCTTCAAGTTGAAGAATGAAGTTTACAAAATCACTAAAGGTAAGCTTATGTGACAAGTAAAGCTGTTGATTTAAGTAGACGACTGAATGGTTCCCTTGAATCTCTCCGGATTAACTCGTATTCAGACCGCTGATACAATCAAGCAACGTCGATTTTCCAGCCCCGTTTTCAACGTATATGTAGTTCAAGCTCTTGGGAAACGTCATGGTGACTTTAGTTATTATGTCTTTATAGCTGACATCGATCATTTTAATCATGATGCTACCTTCTTTCTGTCGAGATAGGTGTATAGTGTTTCATACTGGCAATGCCAATCATAATCAATACGGTGGAGGCAAGAAGATAAACCAATAATTCAGAGAGCGAATCGATAAAATCATGTCGGCAACAAGCTTTAGTGGATTCAATGCTTGATTGATATTGCTGGATAACAAAAGCATTGATGCAAGCATGATAATCGACACAATCGTCGTTAGTTCATTGGCGGTCAGGCGTTTCACGAGCGCGAGTGAAATGGCAAAAAACCCTAATGGAATGGATAAAGCGAGCATGAGTGACGACTGAAATAACAATGATAACAAAGAAAAATGCAAAAGTATGGCGGCGATGATATTAAAAATGCCAAAACAGACAAAGGTAAAGGTGACCTGTGTCTGAATGCAGGCCACAAAAAACGCACCATTCGCCTTTCGGATCGAAAAATACGTTTTTCATGCGCCTTCGTTTTTTAAACGAACCGCATGAATGCCCACGCCATAGGCATATGAAGTCAGCAAGATAAATGCCCAGTAAAACCGTAAATCATCTGTTGAGTAGATACTCTCTTGATTCATAAGTAAAAATAGGCTCGGTAATAGAAGTGACGAGAGTAGCGTGACAAGCTCTTTTGCGAACATTTTGATATTTAGTAGGTAATACGCTTTGATGATGTGCATGAAAACACCCTTCTTTCTAATCTGAACACTGAATATTCAGTGATAAAAAGTCAAAACCTGTCATTCAACTTAGTGGAGCGTTATAATAGAGAAAAAATAGATTTCACGCGTTTGGAGGCACAACGATGGATCGTAAACAAAATGCATTTTCGAACGTATTCACTTTACCGCGAATGGTCAACTGAAATTTCATGATCTGGGCCGTCTCATGAAGCGCTTTGCACTTACAGTTCCTTTTGAAAACCTCGATGTTATTCATGATACCACGTGGCATTTGGATGAGAATAGTCTTTTTAGGAAAATAGTGGAGAATGACAGAGGGGGCATGTGCTATGAACTTAATCCGCTCTTTTTTTACATTTTAAAAGGGATGGGCTTTCGTGGACAAATGATTGCCGCGACGATCGATGGGAACGACACAACGATGCAAAACACTCATATTGCTAGCGTAGTATTCCATCATGACGAGCCGTATCTCATTGACGTCGGCTTCGGAATGAATTTGCCTTTACAGCCTTTGCCGTTGACTGGAGAATGGGTGCATTCAATCACGGGAAATTACCGCGTTGTCAAGACAGACATCTGTGGCACGTATCGCTTTGAAAAGCATAAAAACGGTACGCTGAAAATGAGCTATACGTTTACGCTGGCTGCCATTGATGAGACAGCTATGAATGAGGCGCGAGATGCCGTCCATACAAGCGCGGCTTCGCCATTTAATAAAGCTTATTTAATGTCAAAGCTGACTGATCAAGGCCACATGACTTTAACGGAAACGAGTTACACGACAGTGATTGATGGGGAAAAGCATAAGAAAGACATTGATCAAGAAACGTTTCGTAAGCTTAGTCAGCAAAAATTTAGCCTTCATTTTGAGGGATAAACAGCGGGGAGGACGTGGTCACAATGTCAACGAATCGCTTACTAAAGAAACTCCGAATTAAATACCCAATCATACAGGCGGGCATGGCTGGTGGTCCGACTACCCCTGCACTCGTGTCGGAAGTCGCAGAAAGCGGTGGACTCGGCTTGATCGGCGCTGGCTATATGACCCCGGAAGCGCTACGGACGCACATTCACGAAACAAAAGCACTCACAAGTCAGCCATTTGGCGTCAATTTGTTTGTTCCGGAATGTCCTGAAGTCGATGCCGATGAGGTGGCGAAGGCCAATGCGTTGCTTAAGGCTTATCGCGACGCTTTACATATCAAGGATGAGCCAGTGGTTAGCGTGCCGACAAAAGAATTGTTTGATGAGATGATCGATGTTGTTATTCGTGAAGGAATCGAGATCGTCAGCTTTACTTTTGGCATCCCCACCAAGCAGACGATTGCGCGGTTAAAGCAGGCGAAGATCACTGTCATTGGAACAGCGACGACCGTTCGTGAAGCGGAAATGAACGAAGAGATTGGGATGGACGCTGTCGTCGCGCAAGGCAGTGAAGCCGGCGGTCATCGAGGTACTTTTGCAGGTCGCTTTGAAGACAGCTTGATCGGGACGATGGCGCTCGTGCCGCAAGTCGTCGATCGCGTCAATATCCCTGTAATTGCTTCGGGGGGCATTGCCGATGGACGTGGGCTGATTGCAGCGCTTGCGTTAGGTGCCGAAGCGGTTCAAATGGGT
This sequence comes from Litoribacterium kuwaitense, assembly GCF_011058155.1. Classification (NCBI taxonomy): domain Bacteria; kingdom Bacillati; phylum Bacillota; class Bacilli; order Caryophanales; family Bacillaceae; genus Litoribacterium; species Litoribacterium kuwaitense. The sequence goes on from NZ_JAALFC010000044.1 coordinate 4,101, forward strand.
ACAGTGTTTTTGACGTGTGAAGAAAGCGGAGCGAACGAGCTTCACCAAGAGGCGATCTTACGTAGTAAAGAAGTGGACACGACATTAACAAAAGTATTCAGCGGTAAACCGGCACGGGGCATTCGCAATTCATTTATTGCGGACATGGAAAAGCACGAAAATACACTCCCTGCTTATCCGATCCAAAACGTGCTAACAAAAGAGATTCGTCGAGAAGCCGTCCGGCAAAGCAAACCTGAGTGGCTTCATCTTTGGGCAGGGCAAAACATGCGTGCGAGCCAAAAGCAATCTGTTGAAACACTTATGAAACGGATTGTAGAACAAGCGGAAGAGACTCGATTGTCTATTCAGTAGTCATCACAGTCATTTGTCAAACGTCCAACTGACGTCAATCGAACAGTTGAAAAAAATGAAAATACACGTATTTTTCGAGACAGTTAATACTGTCTCTTTTTTATAATTAATTTAATTTGATAAGACGATTTTCTTTTAGTGAAGATGATTATCATTCCAAGTATAAGCTTATTGAGAATGATTTTCTCCTGCAATGAAGCCTTTTTATCGTCATGTAGACAAATTTTCATGAGATTGAAATTTATTCTCAATTAAAACAAAAAATTATCAATTAGTTGTGTTTTCCCCTTCACTAATTGATCGGTAAGTGATATATTAGAAATGTAGATAAGTTCTTAGTTGAAAATAATTTTAAATAAAATGAGGTGGAGCAAATGGTGTTCAAGGATAGGAGTACCATGCCACTGACCTGGCTAAAATATCGCGAAATGCAATTTGCAATTTTGTGTGGCGTATTTACCTTGCTCGGTGCGCTCGTTGCATCGTATGGATCATATGAGCTTAGCGTGCTGTTATTTTTAATTGCCTACGGATTTGGTGGCTATGAAAAAGCGAAAGAAGGCCTGCTTGATTCTTGGCAGGAGAAACGGTTAAATGTTGAATTATTAATGATGTTTGCGGCCATTGCGGCGGCGATTTTAGGCTTTTGGATGGAAGGTGCGCTCCTTTTACTGATCTTTTCTTTCAGTGGTGCGTTGGAACGCATTGCTGACGAAAAGAGCAGCCGCTCACTCACAAGCTTAATGGCATCGGCTCCCCAAACTGCATGGAAGAAAGATAACGATCAATATGTTCAGGTGGATGCCATTTCTTTAGAGCGCGGTGATACTGTATTAGTGAAGCCTGGTGAAACGATTCCCGCGGACGGTCGCGTAACGATCGGTGCGAGCGCCGTTGACGAAGCATCGCTCACCGGAGAAAGTGTCCCCGTGTCAAAAATGGCAGGCGAACATGTCCTTGCCGGTACGTTAAATACCGAGGGACATCTGTACATTGAAGTGACAGCGCCAGCCGGAGAAAGCGTCTACCAGCAAATGCTCGGTGCAGTTGATGAGGCCCAGCAGGAAAAGCCGAAGGCGCAAACCTTTATGGAAAAGATTGAACAGCCGTATGTGTACCTCGTCATTTTGTTAACCGTAGCAATGGCTGTCATTCCGCCCTTATTTTTAGGCTGGACGTGGGAAGACGCATTGTATCGCGCAACGGTTCTGCTCGTTGTCGGTTCACCGTGTGCGGTTGCTGCATCCATTATGCCAGCCACCCTGTCAGCGATGAGTGCTTCAGCCAACGAAGGTGTCTTGTTTAAAGGCGGCCGCCGGCTTGAAAGCTTAAGCCGTGTGAATCGGGTCGTGTTTGATAAAACGGGTACTTTAACGAAAGGGCGTCCTGAGGTGACGAACGCGTGGTTTAATGAACGTGAAGACAAAAGCCTTGTGATGCATGCGATTGCTTCTATCGAAGCGACGTCGTCTCACCCGCTCGCGCAAGCGATAGTGACATATAGTAAGCAGAAACAACTGCATGAGCCAGAATGGATGGAAACAGCTGCAGGTCTCGGTGTAAAAGGGGCTCTAGAAGGAAAAATATGGTGGATTGGAAATGCCAATTACATGCAGCAGCAAGGATTGACTTGGGAGCCGCGCTTGTTCGAATCGTGGGAAACGGATGGGAAAACGCTCGTCTATGCTGGGAACGAGACAGGACTGCAAGCTGTTTTTGCTCTGCAAGATACACTTCGACCCGAAGCAAAAGAAGCGATTGCGGCATTTAAATCGCTTGGTGTTGAGCCTGTCTTACTGACTGGGGACCATGAACGAAGTGCGCTGGCGATTGCGCGAGCGGCAGGAATTGAAGATGTTGAGGCAGGGTGCTTGCCGGAAGACAAACGCGCCCGTATCCAAGCGTTTCAAGCACAAGGGGACCGTGTTCTTATGATTGGAGACGGAATCAATGACGCGCCTGCTTTAGCTCAAGCTGACGTCGGTATCGCGATGGGAAGCGGGACCGATGTGGCGATGCGCGTATCAGATCTCGTTTTGTTAAGGATCATTTAATGCGCTTGCCAGCGAGTGTCCAAAGAGCACAAAAAACGAAGCGGATCATTCATCAAAACCTCGTGTTTTCGCTTGCTGTGATCGGTACGCTTGTCGTTACGAACGTCTTCTACGGAATCGACCTGCCACTTGGCGTCGTCGGTCACGAAGGCTCCACATTGCTCGTCATTGGAAACGGTTTGCGCTTGCTCAAATATAATTCGCAGAAACAAAATCATCCGCCAGAGTGTGATGATTGTCCGCTGATGAAGTTGAAGGAAGCTAAGGCGTAAAAATTCAAGGGTTTTTATAAAATAAAGGATAGATGAACAGGGGAGATCCAGTTCGTCTATCCTTTTTAGATGCCAGTCTTTTTACTCCGAGAGACGCAGCTTTACGCTGTAATCACGTAACTCTTTTGTATCCCCTTTACTGTCAAATGTGCCTTTCATGATCAAGTGCTTGAGTCGGTAGTCTAAAAATGCGTCACCCACCGGCTCGTGCAAATGTCCTAAAATGTGACCGATCAGATGCACTGCAGGCAAATACTCTTCGTTACTTCGTTCTGTATGCAACGACTTGGCCATCTCAATGATCAATTCATCGTAATACGTTTCCTCAACAGCGTGTATTTTTTGATCTTTCCATATCCTCAGCACTGCTTGCGATGCAGAAAGCGCAAGCCATTCATCCGCTAATCTTTCCTTCTCATTTGTAGACAACAGCCGATCTTGCCGATTCCACTTATAAATGAGACGAAGGACATCTGGAGACATTTCACCAGTAAGTGAAAAGTGGTGCTCAACATCTCTCGTATCGAGGTGGCTTTTAGCGGCTTGGTATGTATTGATCAAAAAAACATCGTTTGGTTTGCCTCTTAGTCGATCAAGGACGTAGCGTAGACCGGTCTGTTCAGGACCATTGTCTCCGGTCCATATAAAAATTTTGCTTTGCTCTGGAATGGATTTCAGCTGCGAAGTGGCCGTGTTGAACTGCTCTTTTACCTGCTCTGCATCCTCTGGATCAATCAAAGCATGGCTAACGAGCCATTCATATCTATGATGCTGCTTTGTTGGATCTTCATGGAAATTTGTCAAAGGACCGATCGAAAGCAAATCGTAAAACCCGATCACTTGTTGCGTTCTTATGCTGCTGAGCGCATTGTTTAAGCTTGCTGAGGCAGAGTGACCAAAGGTGATATGGAGTCCTTTCCCCTCTGGCTCTTCTTCGCGAATATGATCTATGGTCGTTTTCTTGTCTGTCATGAACGCAACCCTCCATCTTCTCTTCATCTCAATCCTTATCCCTTGAAATTTTCGTTTTTATCAGAGGACAAGAAGGAAACGTGCTTTCTAATCCATAAATAAAGCCCTGCCACGACGATGAATAGTAAAGCAATTACAATGATAAGTAATGGCTGCGTCACAAGTTTTTGCCCAGCATACGTATAGACGATCGTGGACGGCAGGATACCAAGAAGCGTTGCTAGCGTATATTGTCCGGCGGAAATCGTTGTCAATCCTCCGGCGTAGCTCGTTAAGTCAAAATTGAGCGGGAGTATACGGAACAACAGCATTGACAAAAAGCCGTGCTCATTTACTTTCTGTTGTACATTTTCTAAAGCTCCCGCCCATTGCTTATGCTGCCATGCGCCGCCAAAACGCCGAACGATTCCTAAAGTTAAAAGCCCTCCTGCCGTCGCTCCCACTAACGTATACACCGTTCCCCAAAAAGCACCAAATGCAAGTCCGGCTGTCACTGCCATGACAGAAGACGGGAAGAGAACAAGCGGGCGTAAAGTATATAATACGATAAAAATAATTGGCCCCCACGCTCCGCGTGACTGAAGCCAAGCTTGAATAGTATCAGGACTCCATTTGAAATACGTATCATTCAGCCAGAGCAGCACACCGAGCACAAACACGATGACGAAGCTCTGGATGAGTCTTTTTAAATTGATCATCAATTGTCATCCTCTTTTCCCTTATAGGAAGGACATCCGTATCACTATCATAACAGATATATGGTAGCAGTTGACAAAACGTGTCCATAGATGCCCATTTGAAAGAGGAGACAAATGTCATTTTGTATTTGTTGATCGTAGATATGGAGCAAAGGTCAATTGATGGATTAAATGTAAAAATTGTACTCATCTGGTAGCACGCGACGTAAAAATTGTTTTGTCCGTTCGTGCTTTGGATGGACGAATACGTCATCGGCGCTTCCTTGCTCGACGATCAAGCCGTCATCCATAAAGACGACATGGTTCGCAACTTCTTTAGCAAAGCTCATCTCGTGAGTGACGACAAGCATCGTCGTTCCATCTTTGGCGATGCTTTTCATCACATCTAAAACCTCACCGACGCGCTCGGGATCTAAAGCGGAGGTCGGCTCGTCAAATAAGATAATCGATGGTTCGAGCACAACGGCACGGGCGATCCCGACGCGCTGCTGCTGACCGCCAGAGAGTTGACTAGGGTAGAGATGCATTTTATCCGCCAGGCCGACGCGCTTTAATGCTTCTTCGCCTTTCTTTCTCGCAATGTCTTTTGACATCTTTCGTCCAATGATTAATCCTTCGGTGACATTTTCAAGGGCTGTTTTATTTGTGAATAAATGGTAGTTCTGAAACACAAAAGCCGTTTTTTGCCGGATTGCATGAATGTCTTTTTTAGCTGCTTTTGCCATATCGACAGCCAACTCTCCAAATGTCGCACTGCCTTCGTCGGCTCGCTCTAAAAAGTTCAAGCAGCGGAGGAGCGTCGTCTTTCCAGACCCACTTGGTCCAACAAGTACCACAACGTCCCCTTGCTGAATCGTTAAATCAATTCCTTTTAATATAGCGCTTGATCCAAAGGACTTTTTAACATTTGAAATGGTTAACATATGACCCCTCCTTCATAGCGGCGAAGATGACGTTCTGTCCTTTTGAAGGCGTATTCGACAAGTAAGCAAATGATTAAGTAAACGATAAAAATGGCAACATAGGCTTCGACGTAGTGATAACCGACGTTGGCAGCGACTTTTGTGCGCAGGGTGATTTCAGGCAAGCTAATCGCATAACCGAGGGAGGTCGCTTTAATTAAATTGACTGTCGCTGTGCATAGATTAGGTGTTGCCGCAACAAGCATTTGCGGAATAACGATGCGCCGGTATGCTTGGCTGGTTGTTAAGCCAACAGAATGGGCAGCTTCTAATTGACCGTTTGGGACAGTCTGAAGCGCGCCTCGAAAAACTTCTGCCAAAATCGCTGTCGTGTTAAACGAAAAAATGATAAAGGCATACCAAATTGGATGAATATCATACACCGCGACAGGGACAGAAAATTGCTCGAAAATACTTGTCAATATAAGGGGAATGCTGCTATATAAAATAAATATTTGAATAAGAATGGGGGTGCCACGGACGAATGATACATAAAATTTCGCGAACGAACGTAATATTGGAAAACGATATAAACGAACGAGCGCAAGTGCAAACCCAAGTGGAACCGCAATTAGTAACGCAACACATGTCACAAAAAGTGCGAGTGGAACCCCGCTAAAAGCGATGCCTAACGCTTTGATAAAGAAGGATAGATCCATTTATGCAACCCTCCTTTCGACTGTGAATTTTCTTTCGATGTGTCGGAACGTTTTGTCGATGAGGATCGTTAACACCCAATAAATCGCACCGAGCGCCAAGTAAATCTCCAATGAGTGCGTGTTATAGTTGTTGGCAATAATCAAATTGGCTTTACCGACAAGGTCGATAAAACCGATCGTATAAGCGAGCGCTCCTTCTTGGAGGACGCTAATGATGCCGTTTCCGACGTTTGGAAGTGCGGTGACAATCGCTTGGGGGAAAATGATTCTCACATACGCTTGTCGTGGGGTTAATCCAACACTCACAGCTGCTTCGTATTGCCCTTTTGGAACCGCTAAAATACTCGATCGGATGACTTCCGACATCATTGCAGCGAACTGTAAGCTGAAAGTCGTGACGACAAAATAGCCGGTATGCAAATGCTGCAAATTAAGTTGAAACAGTCCTTCAGCCAGAGCGGGAGCGCCATAGTAAATTAAAAATAGTAAGACAATGGATGGTGTACAGCGCATGATCGTTGTATACAAATGCGCGCTAGCTTGTAACCATGTAGAGCGAGACAATTTCATAAAGGCCAGAGCGAAGCCAAATAAAGTTCCTAACAAAACAGCGATCAAAGTGACAAATAACGTTACGCCTATAAAAGGAAGCAATTGAGGCAGTGCTTCCCATATATAAAAACTGTCAAAGTAGGCTTCCATTGGATCACTCCTTTATCGTTCGACCCGGTCTAATACCTCAAATAAATTGCGCCCATAATGCTTTTGACTGAGTTCTTCTAATTCGCCTGCGGCCGCAATGTCTTCGAGTGCTTGATCATATGCATCTGCCAACGCTTGTTGTTTTTTATGAAAAAGAGGCCACGTTTTAATGACGGCAAATTCTTTGTAAACGACATCCCCTTGCAAATGGTGATAAGGACCGTTCGGATCACTTACTTGTTTATCGAAAACCCCTTGGATCATCACACCGCCATCGACACGACCTTCATTGACCCATTGCACGACATCGACGCCAAATTCCTCACCTGCTTCAAGCTTGACGGGGTTATCAGGATTTTTATGATTGTGCTCGGCAATGACAGTATATTGGGCGTTATTTGCGGCAATAGGAGCAAGTGTGAACCCTTCTGTCGCGAAGTCTGCCAACGATTGAATGTGCTCATATTCCGCTTTCAAAGCGAGTCCGGCACTTGAAAGACCGATAAATTGCTTAGGATAAATGTATTTTTTAGCGCGTTCTTCTGTATAAAAAGCATTTTTCACCCCTGCTTGAAACTTACCTTGTTCGACACCAATGAGTAGGTCATCAGACGTCGTACCAACAAATTCAAACGAATACGCCTCTAGCTTTTCATCAACGCGTTTCATTACATCAATGTCATAGCCTGCTGGCTGACCATTTTCATCTAAATAAGTCATTGGCTTACTGCCTATCTCAAAGGCGACCTTCACGTTCGTTATCCCATCATCGTTCTGTCCCTCGACGCTTTCTTTTCCACAAGCGGTTAAAAGGAGTGTCAAACCAAGTACAAGAGTAGCAGTTTTCTTAAGCATCATTTCATTTCCTCCTAGGGCTATTTTTTTATTCATATGCGATAACTCGGATTTGGTTGTAAAAATTTTTGTTTTTACTGAAAATGACCTTTACTCGTTTTCCCCTTTAATGTTGTAAATCATTTTATGGGGATTATTTTAAAAAGTCAATACTATTCTGATTGGTTTAATAAGGTTTAATTGAGCACGACCTAATATTAGGAAGTGCTGTTGAGGAACATGTCATAACAAATGCTTTCATTTTAGCGTTCTTCAAAAATGAATGTTCGTCGTTGAATAGCGAAGTTATAGCGAAGTCCTTACTGTAACAATGCAAGATACGCGAGAAAGTTAAAACGGCTAACTTTGAACACACCATTTACCGTATTTATTTTTCAATCATTTGCTGAAATAGATCGTCGCCATAACTTGTCGGCTTTGGCTCACCACAAGTTATTTTATACGTTCTTTCTTTAGAAATGTTCCAAGGAAGGCTATCACTAACCTCATTGTGAGTCGGAGCGTGATGATAAAAGGGAATGTAATTCCAAGTGTCGAAACAAATCATACACTTAGATTGTCCAAGTTTACGGTTTGAATTTTATTTATATTAAACTAAAGGACATCACAATAGGATAAGAATTCATTGTTAATGAACAGATCATGGGGAGGAAAAAATGAATAATAAACATCTATTTTTATTTGGGGGAAGCCCCCCTTTTTGTAAGCATCTTGGAAAAACATATTCAGAACTTTCATTAAGGGAAAAAGGAAAGGTAGCTGTCCTGTTCGTCTCGAGAGAGGGATGGGAACAATATATGCCAAGATACACGAATGAATTAGAAAAAAATGGAATAGGCAACTTCGTTTATATACCTCTAACCGAACACTCATTAGCAACCTATGCTGATCAGTTAAACTCCTGTACAGGAATCATAATTGGCGGTGGTGATACCGAGCTATATCGAAAATATATTGTGGATACTACATTAGGAGCACAGGTGAAAAGGATGTACGAAAAAGGAATTCCGATCGCAGGATTTTCCGCAGGCGCATTGATTAGCCCTGAAAATTGCGTGATACCTCCAATAGATAATGCTCAAGGTAAACACTTATTCCTCAAGGGGTTGGGGCTTATTAAAGATTGTGTGATTTGTGTGCATTTTTCTAAATGGAATGAAGAAGAGAATTTAAAGACTGCAATGACTCATTTGAGCGTTTCTAAAGGGTATGGGATTGATGACGAAGAAGGGTTGTATTTTGTGAATGAAACCCTTGTGGATAGTGAAGGTGAAAATTATCATTTCATTCAAAGATCGAAGCGCTAGTTGATTAAGTCAAAAATTTCCCCGTCATTAGAAGGTTTTTTTCTGTCAAAAATTTAAACAGAGCCACTGAAAAAAGTAGGTGATTTAAAAAATGAAAAAGTTCATAATCTATTCACGAAAATATTGCAATGGGAAGTCTTGAGAAGCCAACAATCGAGGACGTAAAGGAAGCCAGCAGACAAGCAGGTGCCAATGATTTTATTGACGGATTGGAAAACCAGTATGAGACAGTTATTCGCGAACAAGGGTCATCCTTATCAGGAGGTCAACGCCAAAGAATTGCCCTGGCAAGAGCATTCATCCGCAATGCCCCACTCGTTATTCTCGATGAAGTGACGTCTGCCCTGGACAATGAATCCGAAAAACGCGTCGTCAATGCCATACAGAAATTGATCAAGCGAGGCACCACTGTCTTAATGATCACCCATAACTTATCCTTAGCTCAAAAAGCCGATCGAATCATCGTCATGGATCAGGGGCACGTCGCAGAGGACGGCAATCATGAAAGTCTCATTCGATTAAATGGGATTTATGCGGAATTGTCTAAGGAAGGGAAATAGAGATGTGAGCGAGTTGATCAAACAGTTTCGCCTCGATTCATCTGCATGTAGGTGTTGGGGGAATCATAACGCACTATGTCTCCAATGAAAAAATGCCTCCAAAAGCTAAAACTTTGCGAGGCATTTGTTTACAGTTTGGGCGTTAAGCAAAGGTCGGTGATGATGTTTTATCGTTTTCTGACACAAGACTCCCACTTCAAGGAATGTTAGGACGTTGTCCTCTTGTGGCACGAATCACAATAGAGATATTAACGCAGGACAAAATCTTAAAAACGAAGCGATAAGGCTTCTAACCGTAGGAACTACGGGGATAGCCTAATCAATAACTGGCGGTTACGCTGGTGTTCTTAGGAATCTCCTACTTCAAACAGCTTTAAGTGGCGGTAGTTCAATGGTACTTTTTAGCAACTAAAAACTCGACTAAAGGCAGTGTGATCATCGCTAAGGCTAAGACAGCTAACAAAAATATATTGACTGTTCCGTTAACGAGTTGATCAACAGCGACAGCAATCAATATGATCACCAACAGAATGAAATAGCTGATTTTTGCACTTTTCTCGGTGATTTTTTGACCGAGCTCTTCATCTGGATATATACCGTCTTTCTCCTGCTTGCTTCCCCAAGTGATTGTAGAGAAAAATATCATCATTCCGATCGCTATGGAACTGATTTCGTTAAATCCAACCTCCTTGCCAGAGATCAGTTTGTACATTGTGTAAAGGATAATTATCAGTGTTGCGATGCCAAAGATGATACCGCCTAGGTTTCGTTTGCTCATGGGTTCTCATCTCCCTTACCTAAAAATAAATCGTCAACTTTTACACCTAACGTTTTCGCAAGGTCAAAGGCTAATTGCAAACTGGGATCGTATTTATTATTTTCAATGGCATTGATCGTTTGTCTGCTAACATGACATAGATCCGCTAGCTTTCCTTGCGAAATTCCGTTCTTTTCGCGGTATTCTTTTATACGATTCTCCATACGAACAGCACCTTCAAATTGATATTGGTGTAAAATATGTTTTACAGATTTATTGTAAAATAGAAGGAAAGCATCTGTCAAACATATTTTACACTAAAAAAAGAGTGCAGGAAAGCCTATAAAGACTTTGTCTACACTCTGAGAGGTACTTAAGTATTTGTTATTCAACTTAAAGAAGTATAGGCTACCTATCTCAACAACGGAATTCGCTTCTGATAGCGGTCGATCAAGGCTTGGTTATGCTCATCAGCACCGTCGATATTGCCGCTTAAGAAAATCGGCGGCTCAAAGCCTTTCTCTGTCATACGTGAGATCGCACCGGCAAACACGGCATTGATAATGGCTGCACCAACGACAGTGGACGACGGCGCAAAAGGCACTTTGACGTCGTCATGCTGAAGTAGCGCATCTCCTTTGGGCGCATAGTTGTCGATGACGAGGTCAACGGCATTATACAAATGATAGCCGTCTTGATGGCGTGAGGGCTGGCTTTTCGAGTATGTCAGAGACGTGATCCCGATGACGAAGGCGCCTTTTTCCTTCGCGATTAAAGCAGCGTCAACGGGGACGGGATTTCGACCTGATGTTGATAGGACGATCATGACATCACCTGCTTGAATATCAACGTCTTGCATAAAGCGCTCGGCGTAATCGTTTTGGCGCTCGAGTGAGGAAGACGTGACAGCGCCTTCGTGCAGCATTAAAGGCTCATGAAAAATGGGGTGAATGGGAACGAGACCACCGGCACGATAAAACACTTCTTCAGTCAAAATATGTGAATGCCCGCAGCCGAACATATGGACGATACAGTTGTTTTGGATCGCTTCAGCGACGTGTTCAGCGGCTTCTTCTAGTTGCGCTTTTTCATTGCTCGCAACGTCTTTTAAGATGGCGTCTACTCCAGAAAAGTATTGAGCTATCATGACGTTCACTCCTTTTTAATCGTATTCCAGCGCGTCGTGAAGCATCGTTGTCATCTGTTCAAGGGCATGATCAATAACGACTTTTCCTTTATCAGCATGCGCAAGTGTTGCATCGCCGAGAACAGCGGTTGATGTGAACGCCTGCCATGGTGTCGGTGTGACATCGGCAGTCGCGGGAATGTTTGGTGTGTCATCGATCGCCTTGGTCATGTCGACGTGTTGCTTTGCAAGGTACAGCATAAACGACGTCTCTATTTCACACGCATGAAAATAACTGCTGTGAGCGGCGGTGGTTTCGCGAACAGTTGGAACGGTTTGACTCATCCCAGGGTAAAAGAAATAGAATACTTTTAAATCGGGACAAGTGTCATAGAGCACCCGAGCGGCTTCTTTTAACGCAACGCCATTGCCGAGATGCCCATTGATCATTGCGAATATACGAAAGCCTTGACGATATAAGCTTTCTCCGAGGTCGGTCAGTATAGCGATCAGTGCCTCATTGGAAACGTTTAAGCTGCCGGGAAAATCTTTCAAGCTCCACACTTGACCAAAGGGCATGGTAGGCAATACATAAGCTGGCGTCCGCTCGGCAAGCTTTTTCGCCATTTCCTCAGCCAGGACATTGTCTGTTCCAAGCGGCAAGTGTGCACCATGCGCTTCTACAGCGCCGACCGGTAAGAGGGCAATCGGCTTTTGCTGAATCGATCGCTTGATTTGTTCTGACGTCTCAAATTGAAACTCCATTGAACTCCTCCTAAGTCGAAAACGTCATACAGCGAGCGGGGTTGTCTATAAAAAATTTCTTTACGAGTGCTTCGCCGTCGTATCCTCGCTCGTTTGCTTCAGCTACGAAACGATCTTGCCACGGTCCGATAATATAGCGCAGACCTAAGCCGTCATCGTAGTGGCGATAGTATGTTTTGCGGGCGGTGTCGCCGCTAATCAAGATTTGCTCTTCAAAGCCGTAATCGACTAAATGTAAAATGCAGTCGATGCGGGTGCTTTCAGGGGCGTATTTAATTTTTGCAATGCCGTCAAAGGATAAAAAGGCACCAGTCTTAGCCATTTGGCGGTGGTAATACGGATCAGGGTTGCGATCCATATGTCCGACGCTCCAATTCGACAGATTGACGCCTTCGCGACGAAGCCATTCTGCTTGTTCTAGCCCCAACGTACCTGCTTCCGTGTGAGAATGAACTGGTGCCTTCGTTTCGTGATGGGCGATTGCAACAGCCTTCATTGTTTTTTCTTCAAGTGCCGTCATGCGATTGTACCCAGTGCCAAATTTCACTTGTCCCGCTCGAAAGTCAGTCCCTTCTAAACCTTCCTCGACCTCACGAATGACGAAATCGGCGAGGTCGTTGACTGTTGCTTGATCAATCCACTCATAAAAGGTTGTGTAGTTTCCAATCAAAGGCTTTACGTGCTCAGGAATACTGGCATCCCAGAGAAAGCTTTTGTTAAACCCTGCCGTCCCGATAAATGTCACGTGAGTGTTTTGCCCGATTTTCTGTACTGCTTCCACATCTCTTCCGTAATCAACAGCCGTCGCATCCACAATCGTCTTTCCGCCAAGATCGGCAAAATCCTGGACATCTTTTTCTGATTTTGCCGGATCGTCGAGCAGCAAATCATCAGCTCCGCGCTCAGCCCAGTATGGCGGTCGACAAACGATATGCTCATGGGCGTAGGTGAACCCAAGGTCTGCCGGAGGCACGTCACCAGTAAACGTTCGTACAAAGCTCATACCGACCATCCTTTTTTAATGTGATCATAACTTAAAAGAAAAGCTGACCGAGGAAGCTAACGATAGGACCGAGAATAAACATGTCGGAATCTGCTGCCCACATCGCTGTATCAGGAATGGTATTGCCAATAAAAGACCGAACCATAAAATACTGCCCCCAGGCGACGATGGTGGACGTTAAAAAACCGCCAAGTAAAGCGCCGCGCACACCACCGGTAGCGTTGCCAAAAACACCAGCGGCGGCACCATGGAAAAAGAGGACGATCATCGTCGGAACAAAGACGTAGGCAACAGTGTTTCCGATGATGACGAGCCAGATCATCGCGCCGACAAAGGCTCCTAAAAAGCCGAGAACGACGGCGTTTGGTGCATAAGGGAACAAGATGGGTACGTCGAGTGCCGGTTTTGAGCCGGGGACAATTTTCGTTGCTATTCCTTTAAACGCAGGAACGAGCTCACCGATAAACATACGCACACCCATGAGGACGACCGCGATTCCTGCTGCGAACGTGAACGATTGAATAATCGAATAGACGATAAAGTTTTGCTCACCAGCTGACGCCATGAGTTCTTGGCTGCCAGGTGTTTGTTTAACCGTGACAACAACTGCGCCAATGACGAATAAAATAATCATCGTCAGCGCCGTGATCACATTGGAGTCACGCAGGAATTCCAAGTTTTTCGGTAGCTGAAGCTTTTCCGAATCATTGTCCTTATTTCCCAGCAATTTGCCGCCGAGCGCTCCTAGTAATGCGACCGAAGCAGAAGTATGTCCGAGAGCGATGTTGTCGTTACCAGTAATTCTCCGCATGATCGGCTGCGTCACTGCCGGCTGTACCGTCCAATAAATGCCTAAAATGACTGCTAGAAAGATGACTGCTCCCCAAAAGCTGACATCCGTGCCGACACTGTTGACGAGGATTCCGGCAAAAATCATTGTCGTCCAAAACATCATGTGTCCGGTCAGATAAATGTATTTCGCTTTTGTAAAGCGAGCCAAGATGACGTTGATCAAAAATCCTAGCGTCATTGCGAGTGCAACCATCGAGCCGAATTGATTGTTAAAGGCTTCTTGTCCCATGAACTCGCCTAAGGCACTAGATTCAAGATTGAAAACTTCCTTCCACATCGGTTCAAATATGTTTAAAGAACCGACAATGACATTCGCTCCAGCGTTTATGATCAAAAAACCAATGATCGTTTTGAAAGTCCCACTTACAACTTGGCTTGGTCCTTTCTTTTGCAGCAGGAGACCAACTAAGACGATCAGACCGAGCAGAATAGCTGGTGTGACAAAAATGTTCTGGGCAATCCATAAAATAATATCCATAGTCTCAAGTCTCCTTTACTCGAGAGGGTTAAGAGAATTCAGTCTCAAGAGCTTGTTTTATTTCATCTTCATCAAAATAGTTATTGACGATGATGATTTTTGCGGAATGGTCTTCAAGATTTTGTGCTAGCTCGTTACTTGTTATGATGTAATCAGCATTCATGCTGGAAGCACTTGAGACATCCGTGTGCTCTACATCGGCATCGGAAACACCTAACGATTGTAAAACGGACTCTACGTTCATTTTTAAAATTAAGCTCGTCCCTTGGCCAAGTCCACATACAGTTAATATTTTCATTGGTTTGTTCCTCCTATCAGTGTAGTAAGATCTTCATACGAATTTGCCTCGATAAATTTGGTCGCATTTTCCTTTTTTCCAAGAAGTTCCGTCAGTTTTTTCAGTAACGCTAAATGCTCGTCACTTGAAGAAGCGCCAAGCGCAAAGACGAGATGGACAGGGTCATTGTTTTTGTGTCCGAATGAAATGCCTTCACGATAGCGGATGAGCGAGACGGACGGTTCGGTGACGCCATCCTCAGGTCGGGCATGCGGGACAGCGATGTGGGGGGCGAGGACGATATAAGGTCCATTGTCCTCAAACGATTTCACCATCGCCTCGACGTATGATTCTTTAACCGCATGAGAGGCAACTAATAGGCCCCCAGACTCGCGAATGGCGTCTTTCGCAGTTGTTGCTCGTCCGTTTAAAGAGACGACTGCTTTATCTAAGAAAATCAACGGTATGCCCTCCTTGCTCGTCTTTTGACATAGAGAAATTCATGTGTGGAGATAGGGCTTTCGTAAGAGTGTACAACTTTTGTTTGAGCCTTCCCCTGAATGACTTTGCAATAAACATCTTTTTGACAAAAGCGTACGTTTAAAGATACGTCCTCTGTGAATATGTGACTTCTAATCAAAGTAAACCTCTGCCACGCCTAGGTTTTGCTACAGGTCTTAAGAATATACAAAGTTTTTAAAGAGAGGATGTGCAGAGAGTTGAAGTCGCTATTCTACAAGTAGGATGTGATTGAGTGAGTTCAACATCGGTAGCTGTTTATGGGTGCGTTTCCAAGTCTTTTATGTGCAAGAAACCAACCTTACAGCCAGCTTTGCACGTATTCGTTCACGAATTGATTGCAAAAATACAATGAATTGATAAAATAAATTGAAAATGCTAAAATTTCAATCGTTGGTCCTAGACGATGATTAGTTCATTATCAAGAGCGGGGGTAAAAGAACGACGCATTTGTTTACGAGAGACATTTAGCGCCATTCCAAATTGAATGATGAAAGCGCTACAAAACAAGGGGGGTATACGTATTATGAAATCAGAAATGAAGGTCGGTTTTGCCATCATTGGTGCGGGGGTTGTGGCGCCTCATCACGCAGTGGCTATCAAAGCCATTCCAGAAGCAGAGCTTGTGTCCATTGTTGATGTCGTTCCTGAAAAAGCGAGTGACATGCAATCAGTGTACGATTGCAAACGGAGTTATACGACGCTCGACGAGTGTATGGCGGATGAAGCTGTTGATGTTGTCATTGTTTGTACGCCAAGTGGGACACACGAGCAGTTAACAGTTGAAACAGCGAAGTCCGGAAAGCATGTCTTATGTGAAAAGCCTTTAGACATCAAAGCCGATAAGATGGAGCGAATGATCCAAACCTGTGACGAAGAAGGTGTGAAGCTAGGCGTTGTGTATCCTCGCCGTGCGATGGACACCATTTTAATCGCAAAAACCATGTTAGACAACGGCGTGTTTGGCAAAGTGTCGATCGCCAGTGCCTATTTAAAATATTATCGCAGTCAAGAATACTACGATAGCGCAGGTTGGAGAGGGACTTGGGCGATGGATGGCGGCGGCGCCTTAATGAATCAAGGAATTCACGGTGTTGACATTATGCAATGGCTAAATGGCGGAGTGAGAAAAGTGTTTGGACGCGCAGCGGCGATGGAGCGTCACATCGAAGTAGAGGATACGGCCGTTGCAGTGGTGGAGTATCATAACGGTGCATTCGGTGTGATTGAAGGAAGCACACTTGCGTACCCTGGACAAATGACCAAGTTCGAGTTGAATGGCACGCAGGGAACGCTTACCCTTGATGACCAAGGCATACAAACATGCGAAACACTTGCGGAAAAAATAAACCCTTCCGATTGGGGCATTGAGCAAAGTGAGATTCCGGCAAATATCTCTTCAATAGGTCATTATCGATTTGTGCATGACATAGCAAAGGCTGTATTGGAAGATCGTGACCCATTAGTTACAGGTAAGGAAGGAAAGAAAGCAGTTGATGTCATTTTAGCCATTTATGAGTCGGCAAGGAGCGGTAAGGAAATTATTTTATAGGTGAGACATAAGCAGAAGTAAGTTGAAGAGGAGGCTTAAGCGAGGACAATCACAGCTGGTTATTTTGAGCAGCTCAGATGATTTGTCTCTTAATATGAGTGGATGAAGCAGTGTGCAAATTTATTAATGGATATGTATGTTGATAAAAAAACGCTGCCACGCAAAGTGATACAGAGACGATCACGTTGTATGATTGAAGGGGAGTGGTTAAGGGCAGAGAAATTGCTAGCATGAAAGTAAAGTTATCACGACTGTGTTTTCACTCATTTTTATGAAATAGAGCTCATTGACACTTTGTCAGTAGGGTGTTATTCTGCTTTTACGAGGAGGGATCACATGCGGGATGTGAAAGATCCAGATGTTCGCCGGGCTGAAATTATGAAAGCGGCATTGAGGTTGTTCTCAGAAAAAGGATATTTGCAAACTACGACGCAAAATATTATTGAGGAAGTGAACATATCTCGCGGGCTGCTGTACTATCACTTTAAGAACAAGGAAGATATTTTGTACTGTTTGGTTGAGACATATTCTGAACCTTTGCTACGGCGTTTGTCAGCGATTGCCTATCACGAGCAGACATCAGCAGTGGAGAAGGTACGTACGTTTTTGGAAGCGACGATTATTTCTCCTGATTCAGTAACGACGGAAATGGTTGAGTTGCAAAAAACAGTGGACCTTGAGCAAAATCGCTATCTAACCGATCGCTTTTCCCACCGCTTTGCTACAACGATTACCACATACTTCGCTCACATGATTGAGCAAGGGAATTCTGAAGGGGTCTTTGACGTCACACATCCGTTGGAAACCGCATCTTTTTTAATGACGGGTTATGTATTTGTTTCCAATGATGTCAAAGTGTTGCATATCGAAATTGAAAAGATGAATGAATATGTGAGTGCATTTAAAGCATTAATCGAGGGTGCTTTAAGAACAAAAGAACCGATTTTCAGCGCATAAGTGTTGGGAAACGTTCGTCAGCTCGTTGTCGTCTTATATAAAGGGGCTACTAAAGTCATTACTCACTTTTGGCTCTAAACGTTTTGCCGTATATCTGAAAAAGTGACTTTGTTTACACTGTACGCTGGATGCATATTGTCAGTCATAATGAACCCTTTAACTGACATTTTGTCAACGTATAATGATTGTGAATTTTCCACAACCCCATTGACAAATTGTCAGTGACTAGATGACAGCTTCGCCATATCAAAGCTGTCGCTCATTTATATCTTTAACTGACATTTTGTCAGTTTAAAAAACGGATCACCTGTATCGTCAAACCGCATGATTAGGAGGAGTTTGTATGCTGGAAATTAAAAACCTTACGAAAATGTATGGCCAACAAAAGAAAGCGGTCGACAACTTGAGCTTAACCATTAAAGCAGGGGATATTTTTGGGTTTATTGGAGGGAATGGTGCTGGAAAAACGTCGACGATTAAAGCAGTGGTCGGCATCCATCAGATAGATCACGGCGACATTTTAATCGACGGTCATTCAATGAAAAAGCAGCCGTTGGTCTGCAAAAAGATGATGGCGTATATCCCCGATCACCCGGATTTATATGAACACTTAACGGGTTATCAATACATCAATTTTATTGCTGATTTATATAATATCCCAACAGCTGAGCGTGTTGAGAAAACGAGAAAGTACAGCGAGCTATTTGAAATGACTGCCAATCTGGGAAATATCATCTCAACTTACTCGCACGGGATGAAGCAAAGAACGAATATTATTGCAGCGATGGTACATTCCCCCAAGCTGTTGATTTTAGATGAACCTTTTGTTGGGCTTGATCCAAAAGCGGTCTTTTCTTTGAAACAGGTCATGCAGGACTGCGTTTCCAATGGCGGCGCTATTTTCTTTTCTACTCACGTTCTCGATGTCGCCGAGAAGCTTTGCAACAAAATCGCGATTATTAAACAAGGAAAGCTCGTTGCCAGCGGTCTGACCGAGCATGTCAAGGGCGCTCATTCTTTGGAAGCTTTCTTTATGGAGGTACAGGATGCATGAATAAAGTGTGGCTACTGTTACGGGCACAAATACTAAATACATTCTCCCTTAATGAAATGATGGAGCCGGGGAGCCATAAAAGAAATTCGTCTGCTGCCATGGCGGCAGGGGTGTTCATCCTTGTCCTGTTTTTGTGCGCATACAATGTGTTCACCGCACTTCAGCTGGTGCATATTCAAGAACAGGAGCTCATTCCTGCTTATATGGTCGCTGTATCAAGCTTTGCGGTATTGTTTCTGACGATGTTTCGTAGTAATGGTATCTTGTTTGGAAGCAAGGATTTTGAAATGTTGTCCAGCCTGCCGGTAAAAACGAATGACATCGTGAGCAGCAAGTTTCTGTTTATGTATCTCATCAATTTCATTGTCGTTTTTGTCTTTATGGCGCCAGGCGGTGTGGTTTGGATCATGAACACAACACCTGATTTGCCGAAGTTTGTGCTCTATACTCTGTCTATGTTCTTTGTTCCGTTAATTCCGATGTGTGTTGCGGCAATGATCGGTGTTTTCATCGTTTTGGCTGCCGCTCGTTTCAAATATCAAAATGTCTTTTCGCTCATTTTTTCATTTGCCGCTTTAGGGCTTGTAGGATTTTTTGGAGTAACGAGCTTGCAATCGGGCAGCGATGTCGGCAGCCTCAGCACCGTGCTTGCAGAACAAATGACACGGATATACCCATTGTCTCAATGGTTTATGGCAACTTCAAATGTTTCTATCTTGATCAGTATGAGTGGTTTCTTGGCACTGTCCGCGCTGGTTTTCGTTCTGTTAATAAATATTGTCGCTGCAAAGTACGGATGGTTTCATTCGCTTGCCAGCGCTGCTTCTGTACATTCTCCTGTGAGGAAAAGCGCGCTGAAGCAGCGTTCTAAGTTCTCAGCGCTATATCAAAAAGAATTGGGACGGTTTTTCAGCTCTTATGTTACGGTCTTAAATACTGGACTTGGAGTGGCTGTGCTTTTTGTGCTCAGTGTCGCATTATTATTTATTTCACCAGAAAAACTAAGCCTTTACGCCGGTATAGAAAACATGGATACAATCTTGCCGCTGTATGCGCCTGTTTTGATCAGTTCGCTTCTATCGCTGAGCTGTCCGGCTGCATCATCCATTTCTTTAGAGGGTAAAAACATTTGGATTTTGCAAAGTTCTCCCGTTTCCGTAAAAACGATCTTAAATAGCAAGCTTGCCGTAAATATAACGCTGCATCTGTTTGGCTATACATTTGCTGTCTTGTCTTTGATAATACGTTTTGAATTTGGGATCGCACAAACGTTAAGTCTGTTGTTTATTCCAGTCGTATATTCTCTATTTACTTCTGTATTGGGCGTTTTCCTTAACAAAAAACACCCAAATTATCACTGGCAAAGTGAGGTTGTCGTCGTGAAACAGAGTCTGCCAGTGATTGTGTCTAGCATCATCAGTCTGCTGGCGGTTGCCGCCCCTGTAGGATTGCATCTGTTTTTAAGGTTTCCGTTCATGCCGACGCTGGCGGTTTTTGCGGTGGTCCTGATCGTTATTTCTTTTGTTTTGTACCAAAAAGCGTGCCGGACAATGCTGATATAGCTTAAGGCGGTCAAGATGAAGGCCAATATTTTCAAAGATACATTGAAGCTTGCCAAGTGTAGATGAAGTCTATTTTAAATGTTGTCTACACTGTATTAGCATACGTTTAGCAATTCCTCAATTTTTTTCTGAAAAGTCACCGCTTCCCTCGTGTTGAACCATTTTTACTAAAAAATCGATGTCCTCTGGATACACATGTTTCATTTGCTCGATCTGAGAAAGGGGTTTCCATGCAAAGGCGGCGATGGTCTGGTCAAGGTCTTGAATCCCTTGGCTTTCACCAGTCATTCTCACTTTATAATCATGCGTAGTCACGTGAATCCCTTTCATTGTCGTCTCTTTCGTATGAAGGCGCTCGACGATGATGACAGGGTAGCCGGTTTCCTCCCGCACTTCACGAACACAGCATTCTTCAGGGGTTTCTCCCGCTTCGAGACCGCCTGAAGGGAGCGCCCACGCATTCGTATCATAACTTTTCACCATCAGAATGTCCTGCTGATCATTCACACATATTGCTGCACATCCAACCCATGTTTTCATAGAAGTGGCCTCCGAGTTAAAAGAAGTTATTTTATTATCTTTTCGCTAGCCTATGATTGGCTTCCTCCAACGCTGTGCAGCATTGTTCGAGTTCTTTGTCTGTTGTCGTATGGCTGAATGACAAGCGAATTAAACGACGGGCGCTCGTTTCGTCGAGTCCTCGGGCCAGTAAAATACGCGACGGGTCCTGTTCCCCGGCTTTACAGGCTGTGCCAGTTGAGATGGCGATGTCTTTTTGATTCAACTGCAGCATCAGGTATTGTCCCTCTGTGAAGCTGCTTGTGAGTGCAGCGATAAATGGAGATTGGCTTGTGCCGCCATCAATTAGTTCAAATCCGGACTGGTGACACGCCCAAGCTCTCAGTTGATCAAACAGTTTTTGCGCGTGTGCTCGGCGCTTTTTTTGCTCTAAAATCGCTTCATCTGCTGCTGTTGTTGCCGCAACAATTCCAGGGACATCGACTGTGCCGGGACGCATCCCATTTTGATGTGTGGCTCCTGGAAAAAACGGATGGAATGTAGCGGTTGGGGAGATATAGGCAATACCGACGCCTTTAGGCCCGTAAAACTTATGAGCCGAAAGCGTGCAAGAGTCAAAATAA
>NZ_JAALFC010000045.1 GCF_011058155.1 Litoribacterium kuwaitense
GAGGATGGCAAGGTGGTCTTCTGGCGATGGTCGCCATCTTTTTACCAGCATTTTTGTTAATCGCAGGAACACTTCCTTTTTGGCAGGAAATGCGTCATTTGCCAAAGATGCGAGGCGCGGTGCTTGGAATTAATGCCGCCGTTGTCGGTATTTTGGCTGCCGCTTTGTATCAGCTGATCTGGACGTCGTCCATTACTGCTGCGATTGATGTCGCGTTAGTGGCCATTTTGTTTGTCATGTTAAAAAGCTGGAATGTCCCACCGTGGGTCGTCGTCATTACAGGCGCGCTCTGTGGATGGGGGGCCTCTGTAATTTTGTAAGCGTGAAGGCTGGGCAGTTTACTGCCCAGCTTTGTTGTGTGAAAAAGGGGAAAAAGCCAATTTAGGCAATGAATTTTTTGCTAATCGTTTGACAATAAAGATTATTTAGATAGAAAATGTATTTATGAATACTAAGATACAGAACATGTGGCAAGGAATGAAGATCGTTCTCAAAAGCATTAAAACGCTTTGGCGAGCAAGCCCAACATATTTAGTCATTGCTTTTGCCGTTGCGATTGTTGGCGGCTTAATTCCGACTGGCGAGTTGTATTTATTTAAATTAGTTTTAGATATGTTTGAACATTTTGCGGCAGAAAGGGAGGTCAATGCCAGCCTTTTTATCATTTTGTTTGGTTTCGTCTTCATGAAGTCGGTCCGTATGGTCACGGAAACAGTCGGGCAAAGCGCGCAAAGAGTTTTAGCGGAATTAACGTCTCATGATATGAGAACATCAGTGTTTGAAAAAACGATGAAGGAGCCGTATTGGAAATTTGATCGACCAGAATATTTTGATCAAATCCGCCGAGTTTCAAACGAGGTAGAATCGCGACCATTGCATTTAGTCAATGCATTATTTTTTATGATTGAAGCGATGATTTCTTTAGTTGGTGTCATTGTGCTTCTTTCTTTTATCAGTCCATTGTTGGTCATGTTCATTTTAATGGCTGCGATACCTTATGGAATCGTCCGTATTAAGTTTGAGGAGGCATTATGGGGCCATCGCTGGCGCAACTCTGAGCCATTAAGGCGATTGGATTATTTAGGGGGATTAATGACGTCAAAGGAGGGAGCAGGGGAGATCAGGCTCTATCAGACAAAGAAATTCTTGTTAAATCAATTTGAAAGCACCTGGGAATCGTTTTTTTCCTCCTATCAATCTGTCATTCGTAAATACGCTCTGCGCATCAGTTTAGTTATTTTACCCGCGGCCCTTTTGTTAGGTGTCACGTATTTTATCGTTGCGAGGATGGTCGCAAATCGTGGGACTTCTTTAGGCGATATCGGGGTTGTGTTAACGTCAATCGATCGGTTATACGAATCTTCGTTTACGTTATGTATTTTTGGTGGGCAAGTGATGGAGAATGTCAATTTTCTCAGAGATTATTTCAAATATACAGAAAGTCATGATCGCAATGCGCTTGCTACGTCTCGTGTACATACAAAAAAGCTTGGTCAAAACATCGATATTACATTTGAAAACGTGTCATTTAAATATCCAGGAAAAGAGCAATGGGCTGTTCAAAACCTTTCATTCGTCATCCCTCATCAAGCGAGTGTTGCGATTGTCGGTGAGAACGGTTCGGGGAAATCGACAATCTTAAAGCTGATTTGCGGATTGTATCAGCCAGCGGAAGGAAGGATCTTATTTGGCGGAGTCGATATACGGGACTTAGATCCACAAGATATTTGGCAGTATGTCGGTATGTTGTTTCAAGATTTTGTTCGCTATCAATTTACAGTGTCGGAGAACGTACGTTTTGAAGCCGAAGGTACAGAGGAAAAAGTAAAGCAAGTGCTCAAACAATCAGGGGCAGCTGCATTTGTTGACTCACTCGACCAGACGGTCAATGCGCAGCTAGGTACAATGTTTACTGGCGGGGTTGAATTATCAGGTGGGGAATGGCAACGGATAGCCATTGCGCGTGAATTGTATAAAGGCGCAAACGTGATGATGTTAGATGAGCCTACAGCAGCTTTAGATCCACGTGCCGAGCATGAGCTGTTTGAGCATTTAGGGAATATGCTGTCCGGGAAAACGGCTATTTTTACGACGCATCGTTTTGGGATGATTCGTTGGGCCGATCACATTCTCGTCATGAAAAAAGGGCAGCTGATCGAGCAAGGGAATCACGACATCTTAATGAAGAAAAAAGGTGTTTATGCGGACTTATACACATTACAGGCTGAGAAGTATGTTAGAAATGAGACACCGTGAGTGAAATCGGTCAAAGCAAGGCTTCCCGCATGGATGAACAAAGAAAGTGCAGACAAGCTTGCTTAAGAATGTCTACACTTTCTGCTTATTTATGCTGATGTTCATGAGCGTGCTCCCAACGGCACATTAGGGCGTCATCATGGGGGTGTTCGTCACTTTCGAGTTGGATGGTGACATGGTCAATACCTTTATGTGCTAAGGCGTGTTCGAGGGCTTGTAACAGCTCTTCACTTTCCTGAATTGTGAGTGATCCGTCGACGACGGCGTGGCATGATAAGGCGTTTTGCCCACTCGTAATCGTCCAGACGTGCAGATCGTGCACTTTGGCGACACCGCTCACGTTTTTAATTATCTCGACGATGTCTTCAATATCAATTTGCTTCGGTGTCCCTTCCATTAACACGTGGAACGAGTCTTTCGTTACGCGCCAGCCGCTCACGAGAACAAGCACGGCGACGATCACACTCGCTAACGGATCAGCCCAGCCCCAGCCGAAAAACAGAATGAGGAGTGCTGCAGTGATGGCGCCGACAGAGCCGAGCAAATCGCCTAAAACGTGCAGGAATGCTGCGCGCAAGTTCAAATTCTCCTTCGTGTCGCCGCGCATTAATATCCAAGCGACAAACAAGTTGACGAATAGACCAATGGTGGCGATCGTCAGCATCCCAATTGACGCAACCTCAGGTGGATCGACAAAGCGCTGGTAGGCTTCGTAAAAGATAAAAATAGCAATGAGACAAAGCGTAACGCCGTTAAACAAGGCAGCCAAAATTTCCAGCCGTTTGTAGCCATAGGTTTTGCTATAGTTTGCGACCTTTTCACCGATACTAAATGCTAGTGCACCTACGCCTAATGAAATGGCATCGCTCAGCATATGCCCGGCGTCAGATAAAAGGGCAAGGCTGTTTGTGAGCAGTCCACCGACCGCTTCAACGAGCATATAGGTGAATGTAATAAAGAAAGAAATGATGAGTGCTTTCTTATTGGCTGAATGTGCATGGTTATGTCCGTGATCGTGTCCCAAATGTCTTCCTCCCCTCCAGATATATCCCGAATAGCTTTTCCATAAGTCAATCACATCATTCTAAACAGTGTGTATTTTATATTAACATATTATCATATATTCATATGTTTGCAAACCTTTGCTATGCTAAATGTGTTGTTTAGTGAATCTTTAACCGTTTTTCGCCTCAAGTAAACGTTGTGAAATGATACGGAACCTTGATTCCACTTTACAATATGGTGCAGGTAGCACCTTTCGTCTTCGCGAAGAAGATATTGAAATCGATTTTTTAAGAGAGGAGTGCTTCTATTGACTACTGTTGACTCATCTTCTGTGGTCGCTGTTTGGTTTCGAAACGACTTACGTTTACATGATCATACGGCGTTGTTTTACGCCATGCAATATGCAAAGCAACATGAATGTAGATTATTTGCTTTTTTTCACATTCATCCAGATATGATTCGTCCATTTACAAAGCGGCATGACTATTTCTTTCGCACACTTGAGGCGGTGAGAAAGGAAGCGACAAAGCATCAGTTTCCCATTCATATATTTTCTGGCTCTTTAAAAGATGCGTTGCAAACGGCTTCTGAAGAAGTGTCAAATTGGCAGGCTGTCTTTTTTAATAAGGATGAAACACCTTTTGGGAAGGCGAGAGACGGGGAAGCCATCGCTTGGTATCATGAAAACAACATTCTTCCCTTCTCGTTTGAAGATGGTCATCTCGTTGGCCCTTATGATGTTGAGAAAAAGGGTGGTGGACACTACCGTGTATTTACGCCGTACTTGCGTGCTTGGCGTGAGCAAGTGAAGCCGGCTGTCTTGGATATTGACGCAACAGAGCTGACTACGCTGGCCTGGAGGCAAAATGCGATTTCCCACGACGGTGAGGAGAAGCTTGCGGCGTTGCTAACGCAATGTAAGATGCCGTGGAAAACAATTGGTGAGCACGCTGCAAAGCAGCGGATGTTATCGTTTATGCGAACGAAGGCAGGGCGTTATGATGAGCGCCGCGATTATCCGGCGATAGACGGGACAAGTCGCTTGTCTCCTTACTTAAAAACGGGTGCATTATCGATTCGGACGTTGTATGAAGCTGCAGCTGTTCAAATCGAAAACGGGAATCAGTCGTCCCAAGTCGATACGTTCGTGCAGGAGCTTGCGTGGCGCGATTTCTACTACATGATTCACGTTCATTATCCAAACTGTCAGAATGAAGAGATTAACCAAAACTATCGCACCATGACTTGGAATAATAATGAAGCATGGCTGGAATGCTGGAAAATTGGACAGACCGGCTTTCCAATTGTGGATGCGGCGATGCGGCAGCTCAATCAGATCGGTTGGATGCATAATCGTCTGCGCATGGTTGTCGCGTCTTTTTTAACAAAGGATTTGCTCATCGATTGGCGTGTAGGAGAACGTTATTTTGCATCGGCGCTCATTGATTATGACCCTTCCTCTAATATTGGTGGCTGGCAGTGGGCTGCATCAACTGGCACCGATGCCGTTCCGTACTTTCGCGTGTTTAACCCGACACGACAGTCAGAGCGGTTTGATCCTGAAGGTGCGTTTATTCGAAAGTACGTACCTGAGTTGGCGGGCGTGCCGACGAAGTACATTCATCAGCCTGAAAAAATGAGTCATGAGGAGCAGCAAAAAGCCGGCTGCATCATTGGACAAGACTATCCTGAGCCAATGGTTGACCATAAAGAGCGGCGCCAAATCGCTTTGCGGCAATTTGAACAGGCGAAGCAAGAGCAGACCGATTAAGGCAGAGCGGCTGTATTTTCAAAACGAGCCTCCTGTGCGACAATAATGCTATTAAGATGATGGAAAGGACGAGTGTTATGACAGAGCGTGTATTGCAATATTTACAGGAGCAGCGGGAAACGTTGCTTGATAAACTGAATGCCTTTCTCGCCATTCCGAGTGTGAGTACGATGTCAGCGCATAACGAGGATGTGAAAAAGGCGGCTTCCTTCGTGGAAAGCTATTTAGAGGACATCGGCTTTACGACCGTGGAGCGTATTGAAACGAAAGGTCATCCTGTCGTCTATGCTGAATGGATGGGGGCAGAAGGCGCGCCAACCGTGCTCGTGTATGGTCATTACGACGTTCAGCCGGCTGATCCACTGGAACTTTGGGAGAGCGAGCCGTTTGAGCCGACAATTCGTAATGGGCGGTTATTTGCGCGCGGGGCGAGTGACGACAAGGGGCAAGTATTTATGCATTTAGCTGTCTTCGAAGCGTTTATGAAGACGGAAGGGCGTTTGCCGGTCAATGTGAAGGTATGTATTGAAGGTGAAGAGGAAATTGGCTCGGAGCATTTGTATGAAGTGCTTCAAGACAACCAGTCCCGTTTCGACGCTGATTTCTCGGTCATTTCGGATTCTGGCATGGTTGAAGCAGGCCAGCCGACGATCTTATACGGTTTGAAAGGCTTTACCGGTTTAGAAGTCACAGTGCGCGGGCCAAACCGCGATCTGCACTCTGGTCTCTATGGCGGCGCGGTGAAAAACCCTGCCATGGCACTTGCGCACTTGTTGAGCTCTATGAAAAATGAGGAAGAGGTCGTGACCGTTGCCGGCTTTTACGACGAGGTGGAGCCTCTCTCCGAGCGCGAGCGCACGTTGATGAATGCGTCTCCAGGTGAAGATTATTGTGAAACGACAGGCGTCCCAGAGGTTACACCTGAAAAAGGTTATACAGCAAAAGAGCATACGATGGCGCGGCCCACCCTTGAAGTGAACGGGATTTTCGGTGGATATCAAGGAGAAGGAACGAAAACGATTATACCCGCTTCCGTAACGGCGAAGCTGACGTGCCGCCTCGTTCCAGGTCAAGACCCTGAACATATTCAAGACTTGCTAGTAAAGCACTTGGAGGCACATACCCCTCGCGGAACGACGCTGTCGATTACGCGCGAGCCATTGTCAGCACGAGCTTATAAAGTCGACCCTGAGCATCCACTCCTACAAAAAGCCGCAGCTAGCTATGCAAAAGCGTTTGGTAAAGAGGCGGTATTTGTACGAATGGGTGGATCGATCCCGGTCGTTGAAACGATTGATCAGTTATACGGTATGCCCGTCGTTTTGTTAGGCTTCGGGACGCCAGAGGACAATTTGCATTCACCAAACGAAAGCTTTCCACTGGACAGTTATGACCGAGGTATGGAAACGTTAGTACACTATTGGCAGGCTGTAGCTACGAAGTAAGCTGGCACACGATGGCTGTTGACAAACGCTTTCATCGTCGTTGCTTGTCTCGCTCGTCCATTCGTGAACTAAGGTTCTATTCGCGTTATCACGCGGCCTTCGCGCCTAGGCTGTCAAGCGTTTTCAAGCTAGGCTGAAAAATAACGGAGAGGTTGACGCTAAAAAGGTGTAGAACAATAGGCTTTGTTTACACTCTAATACGATGGCTGAAGAAGCCATCGTGTTTTCTTTTTACAAAGGTATAAATAGACATGTGTCCTAGACAACACTTCATTTCTGCTTTATACTAGCGGCATTTGTGAAAGGGAAGTGGTGTAATGCATTACATATCGTTGCACCGCTTAAACGCGAGAGAGGTGTTTTGACTTATATGCATCACAACCCAACTGGAAAAGAACGTCTGGCCCTTGCATTTTTGCTTAGTATGCTGGCGATTTTAGGACCATTAAATATTGACATGTATTTGCCTGGATTCCCGGACATTGCTGCTGATTTTAATACGAGTGCATCCCTCGTTCAGCTGAGCTTGACCGCGGCGCTGTTAGGATTGGCCTTAGGGCAGATCGTCGTCGGGCCCATCAGTGATGCGAAGGGACGGAGAAAGCCTTTACTCATATTTATTTCATTATTTGTGTTGTCTTCGCTCGTTTGTGCTTTCGCTCCAAACATTACGACCTTTGTCGGCGCTCGGTTTGCCCAAGGCTTTACCGCTTCGGCAGGTGTCGTGCTGTCTCGTGCGGTCGTGCGTGACGTTTTTAGTGGGCGCGAACTGACGAAGTTTTTCGCTTTGCTTATGGTCATTAACGCCTTTGCCCCGATGGTCGCCCCGATGGCCGGAGGCGCGTTGCTGTTAATTCCTTTTTCTGATTGGTCGGCAATCTTTTATTTCCTTAGCTTTTTAGGGGTGCTCATGGTTTTAACTGTAGCATTTAGGCTAAAGGAAACGTTACCGCCGGAAAAACGGTCTCCTAGCTCCATTGGTCATTCACTGCGAACGATGGGTAGCTTATTTAAGGATCGCTCTTACATTGGATACGCTTTAATCGTCGGTTTTGTACACGGTGGCAGTTTTGCGTATGTGTCAGGAACGCCATTTGTTTATCAGGGGATTTATGGTGTGTCGCCTCAGACATTTAGTGTTCTATTTGGCATTAATGGTTTGGCCATTGTGTTGGGAAGCTTTTTAATCGGGCGTCTAGGTGATTATATTCACGAGCGCATTTTATTAAGAACGGCTGTATTAGTAGCGGTTTGCGCGACTTTTCTGCTATTTGTGATGACTTGGATTCAAGGACCATTGGCGAGCCTCGTCATTCTCATTTTTATTTATATGACCTGTATGGGGATGGTTCTAACAAGCTCGTTCACATTAGCAATGGAGCATCAAGGGCATCGTGCTGGCAGCGCCAGTGCCGTACTAGGCATGCTCCCGCTTTTGATCGGCTCCGTTGTCTCTCCGCTCGTCGGCTTGAATGAA
This sequence comes from Litoribacterium kuwaitense, assembly GCF_011058155.1. Taxonomy (NCBI): domain Bacteria; kingdom Bacillati; phylum Bacillota; class Bacilli; order Caryophanales; family Bacillaceae; genus Litoribacterium; species Litoribacterium kuwaitense. Next base: position 7,955 of record NZ_JAALFC010000045.1, read on the forward strand.
GAAAGCGCGATACCGATGAGCACGATTATGTTTTCTTCGTCATTGATCGGTGCGATCATCTTCTTTACAGTCGCGAATAACAAACAAATTGTTCAAAAACAAGAGCTTGAGATGTAAGTAGTCACGCTTCTTCTAATAGGAATGGATAAAAGCAGCATGCAAACCAGACGATTGATGTACATCGGTCGTCTGGTTTTTTATGCTTTTTTTTAAAAATGATTGCGTTGATTCGCGATAGACAGCCTTGATTAGACAACTCATGTCCTACCTCGTTTTCATGAATCCTCGCAATCTGTACGCATTTGCCTTCCTTCGACAGGACTGGTCACGGCTGGGTAAAAAAAGTGACGAACGCTTTTCAAAGGAGATCGTGAGGAAAAAAGGAATGTTCTAAACAGAGTCCCTAGGCACAACCCGGGGTGTATTAGGGAAAGTGTAGCGAAAATTTATGAGAAAAGGTGTGGACAAATGATGGTCGGATTAGAGGTAGGAACGATTGGAATCATCTTATGGCAATTCATCGTCTCGCTCTTTACGTATCGAAAGCAAAACACTTGGCCTTCAACCCCCTCGAACGCCTGTCCGATGTATGGGCTAGGGTTGTTCCAAAGAAGGATGGCTGTCCCTCAGCCTGTGCAACATGAAGCATTTGGAAGGGAAAAAAGACAATATGTGTTGTTGACCGATAAGAAAAAACGGACAAAGCTTGTCCGTCTACACGATGAAGATAAAATATTCATTTGGTCTTATGATCGAATCGTCTTGAAACCAGGCAGAGGCCATGACTTATCCCAATTTGCAGTGGACAGTCTCATAAAGAAAAAAGCAGGGGTTATCCAACACCGATTGGTGCAGGAGGGACAGAGGGGACCGCCACGATACAACCCCTTCGCCAGCAATCATAAAAACGAAATGGAGGTGTTGTGCTTCTCTAAAAATACCGCAACCTCTTGAAGCTTAGGCATTCCTGTTTGTGCACCCATTTTCGTAACAGATAAGGCGGCTGCCGCACTGGCAAATTGACACGCTTCTTCAAGTGGTACGCCGTGGCCAAGAGCAACGGCAAATGCACCATTAAATGTATCTCCAGCCCCCGTCGTGTCAACTGCTTCAACATCATAACTAGGAATGTTTTTTGGCTGACCATCAGCGCTGATGAAAGTGACGCCTTCTTTTCCTTGTGTAATGATGCTCTTTTCTGTTAATGCAGGATCGTTGTGTGCTTCGTTTAAGACGGCAGCTTCGTGCTCATTCGGCGTGAGGTAGGTTGCTGCTGCTCTCAGGCGTTCAGGAAGGGCTTGTATCGGTGCCGGGTTGACGATGACCGGTACACCATACTTATGCGCTGTTTCTGCTGCTGCAGCGACTGTTTCAATAGGAATCTCTAATTGAAGGAGGATTAAATCACTGCTTTTAATCCAATCGTCCTGCTGTTTAATATGCTCTGGTGTTAATTGATAGTTGGCGCCAGGAACGACAACAATATTGTTGTCCCCTTCAGCAAGGCAAATGGATGCGATCCCTGTTTTCCAGCATGCTTTTTGATACCATTCGTATCAATGTTTTCATTGTTCAACGTCGTAATTAACTCATCACCAAACGTGTCTGTGCCGACACAACCGATCATTCGTACTTCAGCATCGAGTCGCGCGGCAGCGACGGCTTGATTTGCGCCTTTTCCACCGGCGAATGTGGAGAAACGTTTGCCCAGGAGCGTTTCTCCCGGCTTAGGAAATTTTTCAGCTTCAGTGACGAGGTCCATATTAATGCTGCCAATGACAGTAATGATAGGGCGTTTCATGTCATTCCTCCTGTTTTAATATATGGTTTACCCCAGAAAAAAACTGGGGTTTTTTTAACGTTACTGTCGTTATTGTTACGATCGCAGGCTATGTGAGCCGCCATTTGATGGGGCTCCCACTGCTAGGCTGTTGATTTTGATCAACAGGCTCATTTGCTCCTGTTTTGTACAAAGCATCGCGGAGGTCACCCCCGGTTAATGGATGATCATTGTCAGGCCTGGATGCATCGAGCTGGCCGTGATAAGCAAGCTGAAGGTTTGCATCAAAGAGAAAAAAATCAGGCGTACAAGAGGCTCCATACAGCTTAGCTGCTTCCTGAGAAGGGTCGTAAAGGTAGGGAAATGGAAAAGCGCATTCTTGAGCAAGCGATCTCATCACTTCAGGCTCTTCAACGGGATAGCTCTCGGCATCATTTGCATTGATTGCCATCACTTGAACCCCTTTTGGAGTATAGTCTGCCGTGATACGGACAAGTTCATTCCGCACATGTTTGACATACGGGCAATGATTGCTTAAAAACATGATGAGCGTAGCGAGATCCCCCTTTTGTTCAGGGAGAGAAATTGTTTGACTAGTGCGCACATCCAGCAGTGAAAACGGTGAAGCAGAGGTCCCTAAGTGTACCATGTTGGCTTTATGAGCTACCAATGCGATGATCCTCCTTCTTCACATAACATGCCATAATAATTTCATCCTATCATAAACCTTTCGCTAAAGCAGAATGATGATGTTTAAATTGTGTGCGTGGCGGAAAGACTTGACCGATGAGTGACGAAGTGTTAGAAGTGTGTAGTTAGCATCAGAAAGATCAAGAGAAATGAGGGGTCACTTTATGACACAGTTTCACTATATGGATGAAGAGTATATCACGTATCTAGTGTATAACGTAAATTGGCGCCTTCCTGACAGCATTCAAAAGGAAGCCTTAGAGGAGTTGCGTCATATTCACCCCGATCAAGTCCATCTGTTATTGCCTCATTATGGTAAGGATACGTGGGGAAATGCGACGCAATTGCTTCGGGAGCTCGGGTTTCCGCGCAATAAAAAAGCAATTCCGGGCTTGCTAGGGCTTTGCCAAGATCCGCGCTGGCCGGGGTTTAATACAGTATGTGAATTGTTTACCAGCATTGGAAAAGAGACGATGCTTCCTTATGTAGAAAGAGCGCTGGCACACGCAATTGAAGAGGGGGACGAGCAGTGGGTTGACGGACTTTTACAAGCTTGTCAGGCTTTTCATTTAACGGTGGCGGACTTTTCGCAGACATCGATTCGTGAAGCCCTCCGCAAAAAAAGGAACACAGAAGTGTCTTGAACTACCCCCACTTACTCATCGGGCAACGTCCTGCACATTCTTTGAAATGTAGGAGTCTTTTGTCGGGAAATGATAAAGACATACAGGCTGCTTTGCCATTTGTCGTGAATGGACCGAAGCAGCCTGTTCTTTTTTATAAACGTGAGTCATTCCAGAAGTTGACAACTTGATGGTGTTCCGGATGATACGCCTTAAGTGTGTAGCCTTTTTCTTTAAGCAATGTAATGACCTCAGGGAGAATCTCGAGCGTCACTTGCTTCTCATGCATGAGCAAGACAGGTGGTTCCCCTTTTGGTACATGTTGCAGCCCTGTTTTAATATTTTCAATGATTTGTTGAGGATCATTTGGCAATGCCCAGTCTTTTGAATCGATGTTCCAGTCCCACATGTTAAAATTGTTGTTCACTAAAGCATCACGCAAAGGTTTTTTCATATAAGGCTTACTCCCATAAGGAACACGTAAAATGGATGGGGATGATCCGGTGGCTTGCTTAATTTGTGCCTGAGCTGCCTTCATTTCGTTGATTAGACTGCTAGGAGAAGCATATACGAGATCTTTATCATGCGTCATTGAATGCATACCTAGCGCATGTCCTTCCGCGGCAAGGCGAGTAGCCCGGCCCGGATGTGCCTTCACCTGGTCTCCAAGAAGGAAAAAGGTCGCTTTCGCATCATATTTGCCGAGGACTTCAATGATTTTTCCTTGAATCGCGCTTGGTCCATCATCAAATGTCAAATAAGCTACTTTTCCAGGCTTTTTTGGCGTAGGTTTGGGAACCCACGCTGGCAAGTTAAGGTTTTGCTTAAGTGCTTTCGCATGTGTTTGTGCGACCTGGTCTGTCGTTGTAGCGCTGTTCAAGAAAATACGTACAAGTGGTGCTTTGGATCGATAGTCTACTTGATAACCAAGGGCTTCAACAGCTTTACGGACCGGTATATAACTAACCCCTTTTCTCGTAAAGACACCTGGCGGCTCATTTGTTGTGGAAATTTGCAAGACCGCCGCTTCTGTTTCTTGTGGAGAACAGATTTGTATCGTTCGGTTGGCTGCTTGATAATTCACACTGGCGCCAAGCTTTTCAGAAATGAAGCGAAGCGGAACATACGTCGTTCCGTCAATGACGACAGCTTCTCCTTGTTCGGCAGAGACATAATCGTCTTCTACGAGCAAATGAATCGGTGAATAGGATGCTGCATGTGCGGTTCCTGGAGGGGAGACCACGGTCGCTATGAACAGGGCAGCGAGAGTTAAAAAAAGTAGATTAATACGTTTGAATGATTGTAGCTTCATAACAAAGTTCCCCTTTTATATCATCTAGTGGCTCATTCTGTTATCTATTAGACGATCACATGCAGAAAAAAGTTTCCTCATTTCAACTTTTTTAGTATCGCTAAATCTTGTAAGCGTTTTATTAGATATGTATGAAGTCTATGAAAAGAAAAAGGGTTTATGCTTGTTTGATGTCGATCTTATTTGTAAAAAAGATAGATTAATTTCCGAAAAAGAGTTGACAAACGAGCTGATGTTGCATATGATTTAAATGAAATTAAGAATCATTCTCATTGATAATGATTCCAAACCCCCTTTCCAGAAGCAAGGCCTACCGGTACACTCCCAACCACCCGGTAGGTCCTTTTTTGTATCATTTTCGCGTTTCTTCACCAGAAAGACGCCCACCTTAAGGGACGTGAAGGGTGGAGTCCGATGAGGAAGAGGAATGTCGGTTGAAGTTGGAGATTCGCTCTTTTTATAATAAAAACCCACGTTCCCCTAAAAGTATTGTTCTCAGGTTAGCGTGGGAGAGTTATGTTTACAGAGACGTCCTCGATGTCAAGCCAGGGGTGACGTTCTTTTTTCGTTTTAACATATACAAAGTGAAACAGATCAGTCCTTTTTTCCTGTCGTTTCGTGAGCGGGTCGTGCAGAATCGTTTATAAAAAAGTATGAATGAGGCGCCACGTACGCTCGGCTGCCAACGACAGCAGTTCTTCACTCTGCTGCATAGCTTCAGCCAAAGAAAGCGGTCCATTGGTGATCGGAACGGCGGCATGGATTCCTGAATCGGCAAAGCGCTCGGGATCACCTAATACTTTTCCGGCAAAGGCAATGACAGGTATGCCGTATGGTGCTGCTTCTTTTGCTAACGAAACAGGCACTTTTCCATAAAAGGATTGGTCGTCTAGCTGGCCTTCTCCGGTGATGATCACATCGGCTTTTTTCAGTTGATCGATAAGCTGGCTGGCATCAATAAGGCGTTTAAAACCACTTTCAAGCTGCGCGTTTAAAAATGCTTGTAACGCAAAGCCTATTCCTCCTGCTGCACCGCTACCTGATAAATGCTCAAACCCGTGAAGGTGCAAGGCTCTTTGTATGACGGAAGCATATTGGGTCAGCGCTTTGTCCATTTTCGGAATATCGACCGGAGCTAATCCTTTTTGCGGGCCGAAGATTTGGGCCGCTCCGGTCTGACCAATTAATGGATTTGTCACATCGGAAGCGAGCAAGATATCGATCTCTTGAAACACTGCTAAAGCAGATCGGTCTAAGGAGGCTACTTTATGGAGTGACGCCCCTTTTCCATCCAATACAGCGCCTTTTTCGTCATAGAAGATGACGCCGAGTGCTTGCATCAAACCCATTCCGCCATCCACTGTGGCACTGCCGCCAAGCCCGACAATGATGCGTTTTGCCCCACGATGAAGGGCGTGCTGAATGAGTTCTCCCGTCCCGTACGACGTGGCGTTCCACGGGTCGAGCTGGTCGCTAGCGATTAAAGGAAGTCCAGACGCCGCTGCTGTTTCAACAATAGCGGTATTTTCTGCTTCGACCCAGCCATACTGTGCATCAACAGGTGCACCAAGGGGACCTGTGACCGTTGTCGTGACGTGTGTCCCGTTGAAGAGGTGCACAAAGGCATCCACTGTACCCTCCCCGCCGTCAGCTAATGGGAAAACAGTCGCCGTCACGTGAGGATCTGCCTTCAAAATACCGCGCTTAATCGCATTTCCTGCTCCTAAGCTCGTCAGCGAGCCTTTAAACGAATCGCATGCAATCATAAGGTTCATTGATCCATCTCCTTTACACAACGATATGGGTTGACTGTGCATTGTTTTGTAAAAGTGTATCGAAGAACCAGTTGAAAAAGATATAGTTTTGAAAACAAAAAAACAGTCGAATTACAGGTGTATATTGTTCTCAAGACTAATATCTGACAAGCGTAAGCATAGAAGTGCCGTAAAAAGAAGCTGTGCATCTTGAAACTGCCGCGGATCTCGCTTAGTAATTGAGGCAATTTTCTTTAAACGATATTGAAGCGTGTTCTTATGGATAAACAGTTGTTCAGCAGTTCGTTGCACAGATTGGTCGTTGCGAAAAAAGAGATACAGGTCTTTTAGCAGATCGTTCATTTCAGGGTGATGCAAGTGAAGGATGCGCGCTGCAAAATCACGCTTTTGCTCATGTGATAACTCTAAAATCAGCAGCTCAGTCCCGAGCGCTTCATAAACAACGATCGATTGTCTAGTTAAAGACGATAGTGCGCTAGCCTGTGTCGCCTTGACGATTCCTTTTTTTAGGCTCGTAAGCTGCTGTACTTCAGGGCTGATGCCTGCTTCCACAGAAAAACCAAAGGTGCTCATCATCCATTCACTGAGGCGTTGAGCGGTGTCAACAATCCACTCCTTTCCTTTTGTCTGATGAAAGAAAAGGACAAATCCAGCAACACCTTGTGACGTGAGCAGTGAAGCTCCATGTGGTAGCCAATCGGCGACTTGATCGAGATAAGCAGGGGTTTGCAGAGCGGGCTGTAGGGAGGGAGGTTGGGTTGGAAAAACACCTTGGACGAAGTTGGTAATGTTAAAAACACCGCAGGAAAACGGGGAGGTGAGTTCAATACTGTGCTGTAATGCTTCGGAGCGGATGTCCTCCTCGTTGAGGTACTCACCGGACATCCATTTTCTAACGAAGATATCCCTTGCATAGTGTTTGTGTAGGGAAGAATTGTTGAGAACGGCTTCCTTTGCTAGAATTTCTGTCATCCGTTGTATAATCGATCCATATGTACGCACGCGCTCTAATGGACCAGTGATACCAATGACGCCGATGAGTTCTGAATGGACAACGATTGGTAAATTCATACCTTGTCTGACTGTCGTTGTAGCATCGTCTGCAGAAATTTCGACCGTTTTTCTCTGTTGGATGACCTGCCGTGCACCTTCATGGCGCTGGCCTATGCGCTCGTGATCGTGGCTGGCAATAATAACGCCACGCTTGTCCATGAAGTTAATCGAATGGCTTGTGAGATCGGTCAGTTCCTTAACGATCGATTGCGCGAGCTGGACAGAGATCATCTTTTCCACTTCCTTCGTTTTTTCTGATTGGCATAAAATTACGTTGTATGCTTTGTCGAATGACGCCTCATTTGCTGCTGTTCACGGTAGGTGAGCCACCATTTTAAAAACGGTGGAAGACAGAGAAGGATAAACAGAACGCGAAAGAGTTGAAAGCTTGTTACTGTCGGCAAATGCGCTCCAACTGCAAGGGCTGTAACGCCCATTTCGGCAACGCCGCCTGGCGCAAGGCTAAGAAAAGCGGTCAGTATATCCGTATGACTACTCCATGACCATAAAGCCGCCAGCCCAAGAGAAAAAAAGATCAGCGCTAGATTGGCGATAACGAAAAGCCAGATGTGCTGTTTTAAAGCTGCGAGTGTCGACAGGTTAAACTGCAATCCTAAATGTGCGCCGAGCAAGAGCTGTGCGCCGTTTACGATCCAGTTAGGAAACGAGGGCGGAGACCCGAGCGTCGCTGCCCAGATCGCCGTGGCAATGAGACTTCCTAATAACGGATATACGGGAAAGCGCAGTCGTTTGGCGATAAATACCATGAGTAGAATGAGCGGCCATAGCCAAATCACAGTCATCCAATCCGTGGCAACCACATTGTCTAGGGAGTCTCCAATGCGTATCGAGCCGTCATTCAGTTGATATATTGCTAAAAAAGGAACGACTGAGACGACGAGAAGAACGCGAATCGTCTGCATCACCGTGACCGCTCCAGGGTCGGTTTTTTGAATTTCTTCACTAAGCAATGCCATTTGCGACAGACCACCAGGGATCGACCCGACGACGGCACTGTTAAAGGACAATGCCGTCCAGCGTGCTAACACAACAGCAATCCCAATCGTAAATGCAATCAGCAGCACAGTCGTAACGAGCATTAAAGGTAAATCATTGACCATGAGCATAAAGGTGTTGGCTGTAAACGGAACGCCAAGTGTATAGCCAAGAATCATCATTCCGCTATTGCGGGCAATCGTCGGCCAGCGTGCTTGATGATTGAATGCAGTGCGCCACAGCATCGCCGCCACAAGCGGACCGAGCAGCCATGGAAGCACGATATGCAGCCATTGAAAAAGAAAGCCACCAGCAAGCGCAACAAGCAAGGTGTCTATGTAAGGAATAAAACGTTGTTTCAACAGAGGACGCCCCCAATCCTCATCATTTTAACACATGTCCAAGAAAAGGAAGCTTCTCATTTGTATGTATAATTTTTTCCAGAGGGCGCACACTACCGGATGAATTTGACAATAGGAGGCATCAATGATGCAAAAACAACCAATGAGCGGGTCAACATCTATGCCCAACCAGCAGCCAGTACCAGCGAATATGAATCATGGCGGCCATGAGGTGTTCGACTTGCACGAAGTCCTTGCTGGACAAATTAATGTGATGGATCAGTTTATGATGTTCCGTCAGTACATCAAAGACCAGGAGCTCATCGATATTTTGGATCGTCAGTATCAATTCATTATGGAGCAGTACAACATTCTTGTTGATGCTTTTTCCACAGGCGCTGATCCTCAGCAGAAGACAGGCCAATATGAGATGAAGATGAGCAATGATGTGATTTACGGTCTTCAGCCGTCCCAGCCGAAAAAACCGAACCAATCGATTCAAGACATTAAAGAAGCTGGTGTATCCGGTCATATGCTCGGTTTGCTGAAATCGACGTCATCGCTTTTAGCGATGACAGGTGTGGAAGTGACCAACCCTGTCGTTCGCCGCGTCATTCAGGACTCGGTGCCGAACTATATGGAAATGGCTTATGAAGTCTTCCTATATCAAAACAAGCATCATTACTATCAAGTGCCACAGCTGAAGGAGCAAGATATGCAGCAAATGATTTCTGGCTTCCAAAAAGCGCAAGGCAAACCACAAATGCCTGGACAAAATCAAAACGGCATGCTCCAATAAGTAAACTAAAAAACCGCCTTCCTCCGATCTGCATGGCAGTTCAAGGAGGGGCGGCTTTTTTAGTGATCCAAGTAGATTTACAACGATTCAAAGGCTTTGACCCCTTCCCAAAGAAAATATGAGGCAAACCCAATTAAACAGATTCCTGCAACAGCCATAACGGTATTTAGTACGCGCTGTGTCAACAAATGCCTTGCATAATGGGTACTCAAAGCGACAACAAGATTCCAAAAAAGAATCCCCACAATGATCGCCGCGCTTCGGGTGAGAGCGACATACATAGGTTCATGTAACAGCTTGTCCCCGACGACGGAACTATAAATGCCTACCCAAAAAATGATATTCAACGGATTAAAAAACGCAATCATAAAACCTGCTACAAAGGCTTTTCCTTGGGAACTACGGTGGTGACCAGCATTGGCTGTAGACAAGTTTGAACGCGTGATCTGCACGAGGCAATCCCAGCCGAGATAAAATAAGACGAGGCTGCCAAAAAGATAAAGTAGCGGCATCACATAAGAAAGAGAGAGCAACGGCTTTAAACCGGAAAGAATCGCAAGCATCCAGAGCACGTCCGCACTCATCCCCCCTAAGCCGACTTGCCACGAGGACCAAAAGCCATCGCGTATCCCTCGCTTCATCATTTCTGTATTAATTGGCCCAACCGGAGCGGCAAGACTGATGCCAAGACCGATGTATGTAAAAAATGACCATAATCCGCCCACCTGTATCACCTCCGCTTTTGACATTATATGCATTGGACGAGTTGCTAGAAGCATAAATAGCAGTAAGGTGCATTTTGCTGTTTTTTAGGAGGTCGAGGATGGAAAAGAAGCTTATTTATTCACGACATCAGCTTGACGATGCCACGACGTGTAAAGGCTGGGAGCAGTACGTCTACCAGCAGTTTTATTCAGGTATGCTTGAGAGTCACCCGCCTTTTCCGTGTGTTTTAGGCGTTGATGGGGTGACGAGAGATCAAGTACGTTACTGCTTCATTCATTCTGCAGAAGAAGACGATGTAGTTGATTTAGCCAATGCTCTCAGAACATATGTGGAGAACTGCCGTGAGTTTGGCCGCAATACGTCTCTTGTTGCATTTTTTAAGCCCGAGCCTCAGACATATACTTTGTCAAGCTATGAGGACCGTTTTTGGACCATTCTGCAACTGCTCAATGACAACGATGAAAAGCCGTGGCCCCCTCACATTCCGAAGCATCCTGATCATCCTTTATGGGAGTTTTGTTTTCATGGTGAGCCGATGTTTGTCGTCTGTAATACACCCGCGCACGAAGAGCGTCTGAGCAGGCATTCTGATGTGTTTATGATGACGTTTCAGCCGCGCTGGGTGTTTGAAGGACTAGGATTAAACACGAAGGCAGGGCAAGTGATTCAGCATAAGGTACGTAAGCGTCTTAATGACTACGACAAGGTGGCGGCACACCCAGAGCTCGGTTGGTACGGACAAGAGGAAAATCGAGAGTGGAGACAATATTTTTTACATGACGCACCTGAGGCAGGGGCAGCGGTTTGTCCTTTCCGGGCAAAAGAGGGGGAGCGGAGGATGGAAAAAGCGGTTCGGATTCAAAAGCACCAAGGGGAGCACTTGGAAACGGTCGTCAAAGAGTTATTGCCTACGCATCAGACAGGGTGTTTGGAAATTCAATACGACATGGCGGGGCAGGCACATCCAGATCACACTCACCCTGAGGATGAAATATTGCACATTCTTGAAGGCTCCTTAACGTTTCAGGCTGGTGAAGACAAGGTCAATTGCCAGCGCGGTGACCGCATCTTTTGCCAAAAAACGTCCGGCACGGGTCGGTTGCTGGACCAGAGGGTTGTACGTATGTGATCGCCATTCAAAAAAAGGAGGGGGTTACGTGATACAACAAACACCCGCATTGATGCTCGTTGACGTGCAAAAGGGTTTATCAGCGACGTCATGGGGGGAACGTAATCATCCTTTAGCTGAAAAGAGGATTTTGCGTCTTCTCCATTTTGGCGCCAAAAGACATGGCCGATCATCCACGTCCAGCATGCCTCAAGCGATGAGGAATCTTTATTATACCCAGGGAAAGAAGGGTTTTCTTTTCAAAAAGGTTTTGAACCGTTGACAAATGAATGGCACGTCATCAAAGGTGTTAATTCAGCATTTATCGGTACGGGATTGCATATTAAGCTACGCGACAACAACTTACAGAATATTGTCATTTGTGGATTTACGACGCCTCATTGTATATCTTCTACCGTTAGGATGGCAGCAAATTATGGGTACACGTGTACTGTCGTTGAAGATGCTACGGCCGCTTTTCGCTTGCGAAATCATCGTGGAGAGGTCGTTGACGCAGAAGAGGTTCATCTGTCTGCCCTCGCGCACTTACATGATGAATTTGCTCAGGTTGAAAGGACGGAAACGGTACTTGCTTCACTAAGCGGTGCCGTTTCACAAGATGAACGCGAAGGCGGTGTCCGAAGTTAACACAGTGTGTATTTTTTAAATCGGGATGCAATGAAGAAGAAAAGATAAAGCCATTCATGGAAATGAGGAGAGGTTATGCCAAACGTTGGTTTACACCCTTTTACAATTCAGGAAGTGCTCCGTCGACGACCATCTGAGGTGCCGGTCAATATTCAAGCCATTGGGGCGCCAGATTGGTGGAAGCAAGGGTTTACCGGAAAACAAGTCGTCATCGCTGTGTTTGATACGGGTTGTATGTCCAATCATCCAGATTTACGCGGTGCCGTTATAGGGGGGAGAAATTTTACGAGCGAAGGACGGCCTGACCAATGGTACGACGCGCACGGGCATGGGACACACGTCGCTGGCATCATTGGCGCGCGAAGGAATGAGCGTGGTGTTGTAGGCGTTGCCCCAGATGTTCAGCTGTTGATCATAAAGGTGCTGAATCGCGACGGGCACGGGACATATGAGCAGCTGCTCGCTGGAATGGATTATGCGCTAAAATGGCGAGGCCCAAGAGGAGAAAGAGTTCGAGTGTTTAACTTATCGCTCGCTGGTGCAGAGGATGATGCGAGCTTGCAGGAAGCTGTAAAACGAGCGGTTTCGGAAAACGTCCTCGTCGTTTGTGCGGCAGGCAATGCAGGCGATGGTAGCCTCCGAACCGATGAAGTCGGTTATCCCGGCGTTTATCCAGATGTCGTGCAAGTCGGCGCCGTCGATCAAAACAGACAGCTTGCACAATTTTCCAATACGAATGACGAAATCGATATGCTCGCGCCCGGCGTTGAAGTGTTGTCCACATACACAGAAGGGGGCCATGCACGCCTGTCGGGTACATCCATGTCGGCGCCTCACGTGTCAGGTGCAGCGGCGCTGCTTATTCAGAAATACGAGCTCGGCTTACAGCGAAGCATTGTCGAAGCAGAAGTGTTTGCTCTACTTATCAAGCATGCTGAATCACTCGGCTTAGACCCGCGAGCGGAAGGATATGGGGTGTTAATGCTAGGGAAAAGTAAACAAGGTGCATCGTCGTCACGGCGCCCAACACAACGTCAACCACAGCCTGCACGATTGTCCAGCCAGGGCACTGTTGGCGGCGGCTATGTCGTATCACAAGCGGCGATCGGGGCAGGAGAGGAGAAGAGCTGATACCATTAAAATCAGTTCTTTTTTTATGTGGTGATCTTTTTAGAGGGGAACCGAACCAATCCACAGGTCAAAGCATTGCTTCGCTAAAACACACGTCGGCAAAGCTGTACGATAATCTGCTGACCAGTGTGAGAGGGGGCGAATCCAGCGGCAACGAAAAAAGTATGATATCTCTTCAAACGGTGCACGATAAGATTGAAGGAGGTGTGGGTATTGGCACAAGATGTATTGTGTGAAGTCAACAATTGTAAATATTGGGGTCAAGGAAATCGCTGTAAGGCAGACGCCATCTACGTCGTGAGCCATGTTGGAAAAGAAGCATCCGATAGCAGCGAGACGGACTGTAAAACATTCACACCAGAGCATTAAGTGGAAAAGGCGATCAGTGCAATCAGAAGCTTTTTCAACTAAAAGGCACCTCTTTTAAGAACGAAACCAACCGCTACAGCACCGTTTGTAGCGGTTGAATATGGATATGATGAGAAGCATGTGAAAGAGCAGGTAATTGGGTATATTTAGTGTGATTTTTTTTGCAAGCAAGCCTCATTATTTAGTGGAAGAAAATTGATCGTGAAAGTCCTGTTTCAAGAAAAGTGCGTTCAACCCTTAATAAAGAACGAAGGATGACTTTAGCATACTTAGACTGTCATCGCCTCATCCACAATGTAATGGGTGAGCTCATGATCTTCAATCACATAAGGAATTTCGTCAGGTTCAACCCATATCCTCGTCGTACTTTCATTTTCACGTCTAAACGGTAAGCAGTCAATAACATTTGTCCGATAAAATAGTTGATACCCAATCAATGGGTACTTCCCACGATGATTAAACAGAGGATTTTCTTCGTGGCTGACTCTAATCATCCCAATGAGGGAGGGAGAATCACATGTTACATAGCCTTCTTCGAAACATTCGCGCTCCAATGTTTCTTCAGGTAATTCACCGTTTTCGATGTGCCTACCAGGAAGATTAAATCCTCTGTTTGCGATGAGTACAAGCATGACTTTGCCATGAAGAATGCACACACTATGAACACTTGTTACACAACTTAGGTCAGGTGGTGTTCTAGCGGGAAGCCAAGTGAGCTTGATATGTTGTCCACCCTAGTCCACGTAAACTGATGTTTTCATTTACCTCACCCCTTATCAATAAAAACAATCAAAATAAAGAATATTGCGTTATTTATATTGTAAGATAGCAATTCCGAAGTCACAAGGTTTTTCACAATAATATAAAAATCGTTAGAGTGGGGACTTGTCTACCGCAGGCTTTCCCTCTAGTGCACATCCGTCTTGTGGAGTGGACAGCCTATATGGGGCAAGGACTAGGTGAAAGAAAGTTTTTTTGCATCAACGTTAAACGTAAACGTCCCGTCGATTCTCGTCCCCAGCCCTTTTTCGTGCCTCAGGTGACACAGTCAGTTTAACCCTTTACATAAACCCTAAAAAGAGTGCGACGCAGCCTAGAACAGACTTTGTCTACACTCTCTTTCAGGTAGCTCTGTATAAATTATGACGGTAAAACGTTTAGAGTTGCGGCTACTCCTTCACCTGCATAAGGACCAGCGGTTAAGATAAATTCTCCTGGCTCCACGATGTACTCGCCGCGAGCGGTGACGAGTTCAAGGTGGGAAGCAGCGATCGTAAATTGAACAGTTTTCGTTTCTCCTGGCTGTAATTCAACCTTTTGGAAGTCTTTTAACAAGCGCTCAGCGCGAGTGACGGAAGCGAATTTGTCGGTGACATATAGCTGTACGACTTCTTTTCCGGCTGCGTCTCCTGTATTTGTAATATCAATTGAAGCGGTGATCGTTTCATCTGCAGTCATTTCTTGCCGGTCTAATTTCAGATCACCGTAGGCAAAGGTCGTATAGCTTAAACCATATCCGAACGGATAAAGCGGCTCAAGGTCGGTTTCCAGATAGCGTTTTCCACGTGTACGCTTGTAATGATAGACATTTGGAAGCTGTCCAACCGTTTTTGGCACGGATAAAGTTAAGCGTCCGGACGGATTCACGTCGCCAAAGAGAATACGAGCGATCGCTGTGCCGCCTTCTTGACCTGGATACCATGCTTCAAGGATCGCGTCGGCATTTTCTTCAAGCCACGGCTCAACGATTGGACGACCATTCATATAGACAACGATGAGCGATTTGCCGAGTGCCTTTATTTTTTTCGCTAATTCCAGCTGGACACCGAGCAGATGCAGTGTGGAGCGGTCAATACCTTCGCCACAATCCATGTCGCTTTGTGGATTGTCAGTGACGACAGATGCACCTGTTTTCAGGTCGATCGTCCCTTCACCGAAATCGCGGGCACTTGATCCGCCGAGTACCATCACGACGGCTTCGGCGTTTTGTGCAGCTTCAAGTGCTTTGTCGAAGCCTGATGTGTCGTCCCCTTGGATACGGCACCCTGGTGCGTAATGGACGTTTTCCTCGCCTAACACGTGGCAAACGCCATCAAACACGGTTGTAATTCGGTCGTGCGCTTGCGGCGCTGTGTAGTCACCAAGCTGATTGTACGTGTTGTGTGCGTTTGGACCGATGACGGCAACGGAGCCGGTGTTTTTTGCTAACGGCAAGGCTTGCCCCTCATTCTTTAGCAAAATGATCGATTCCTCAGCGACCTGCTGGGCGACTTGTGCGTGCTCTTTTGAGCCAACAACCGCAGCGGCACGCGCTTCGTCAACGTACGGGCGCTCAAATAGTCCAAGACGGAATTTAACGCGAAGCACTTCGCGTACCGCCATGTCGAGCGCATCTTGGGTCAGTCGTTTGTTTTCTAATGCATTCAGCAATGATTCGCGGAACACTTGACCGGACATCTCCATATTGACACCTGCGTTGACCGATTGGGCAGCGGCATCTTCTTGATTTTCGGCCGTACGATGTCCGTGCGCAAGCATGCTCATCGCACCACAGTCGGTAATGACGAAACCGTCAAAGCCCCATTCTTTACGGAGGAGGGCGTTGAGTAAGTCGGCATTTGATGTACATGGCACGCCGTCAATTTCATTATAAGCGGTCATGAGTGACGCTGCGCCGGCTTCAACCGCGGCTTTAAACGGAGGTAGATCAATGTTGTGAAGCTCGTTCGGCCCCATATGGACGGGCGCTGAATTTCGTCCGCCCTCGGAGCTGCCATACGCGACAAAGTGTTTTAACGTCGCGACAATGCTATTCTCATCGGCAAGCGATTGTCCTTGTAAGCCTTCAACCCCAGCCTTCGCATAGACTGAAGCAAGGTGAGGATCTTCCCCGTACGTTTCTTCTGTCCGTCCCCAACGAGGGTCACGAACGATATCAAGGACGGGTGAGTATGTAGCGGCACCGCCCATACTGCGTGTTTCTGCAGCAATGGCTTGACACATTGCTTTATAGAGCTTTGGATTCCAAGCACTCGCGGCGTTCAACGGAACTGGAAACACAGTGGCGCCAATCGACATATGACCATGTGAGCATTCCTCGCCGAAAAGGAGTGGGATGCCAAGGCGTGAATGGGTGAGCTGATAGTGCTGAATCGTGTTCGTCGCTTGCGCAGCATATTGCTTAGATAGACCCGTTTCGACCGTGACCCCAGTCCAAGGGTCAGCACGAAGTGTCCCGTAGAGGGCACCGATGCGACCCTCCTTTAGGTCCCTTTTACATTCATCTGTCAGTGTAATGGATTGATCTTCATTCTTATTAAAAAGCTCCCAGCCAAAAGGTTGGACAAGCTGGCCAATTTTCTCGTCTAAGGTCATAAGGGAAAGCAAGTGATCGACACGTTGTTCCAGTGGACTGTGGGCGTCTTTGTAAAGTGGGTTGTCCAAAATGGCACCTCCATAGATTGTTGATTGATATGTGCATCAGCCTGCTGATAAACGCTTTCATCCGCCGTCCACCGTCTCGCTCGTCCTCTCATGAACTCGGGGTTCAATTCGAGTCATTGTTCATCAGCGCGCCTAGGATGAGAAGCGCTTTCATGAGGGTGTGGGGTGTTGCTGGCAAATGTGGCGTTCTACAAGCTCATCGAATTCTTTTCTGGCAGCTGCTTTCTTCGCGTTCGTCTAAAATGATTTTGAAATCGATTGGAATAAGAAGGTTTTGATCAGTGTTCTTATTGAATATGAAATCGAAATCGCATCTAACGCGGATGCCTATCGTTTATGAGCATTATAGCATACCATG
>NZ_JAALFC010000046.1 GCF_011058155.1 Litoribacterium kuwaitense
TACATTGAAATGCCGAGGCAAAAACAAAAGTGTCCTCAGTGCGGTGACAGAACGACACGCGTTCATGATTATCGCATCCAAAAAGTCCAACACCTTAAATGATTTGAACGCACAACCGAGATGTATTACCGAAAACGTAGGTATATTTGTGCCTGAGGAAAGCGTTTGGCGGAGAAGCATCCATTTGTCAAACGTTATCAGCGCTATAAGCCAGAATAGAATCAAGTGAAAACTATTCTTGGAATTACCGAAAAAAATACCCCGATATTATCTCCAAACCTCTTAAATTACTCACCAGTCGAAACTCAATTAAAAATTTCTGTCCCATCTTCACAGCATTCAATTCGTATAAAAATCAATAATCTTATAACCATGACCGCTATTTCCTATCTTGTACCACCCAACCCCGCCCTCCCCAAACCAACAATCCGTCATTTTTCCTCGCAAAACCCAAAATCCTCCTTCCACCTACTGACGGTTTAGACTAGGCAAGTAGGGTTTTTTTGGTAGCCTTTTAGTAGGAGAGACGTTGTATGAAGGGGGAGTGGATGTATGAGTGTGAAGCGGAATGACCCTTGTCCTTGTGGCAGTGGTCAGAAATATAAAAAGTGTTGTCAAGCCAAGGTGACGTATATTGGTGAGATGCATACGGATAAGCTGTGGAACTTGTACGATGAGTTAATCATGTTTTACAATCATTTGATTGAAGAGACGAAGTCGTTTTTCTCGAAAGAAGTGAATGAGGAGATTCCTGATCTCATCGTCGAGCAGCATGTCATTGCGCAGTTTTTCTATGAAACGAATGATCCGCGGGGGCGGAGAACGATGCTGAAGGAATATATTGAGGAGCAGTGTAAAACGGTTCCGATGGTGCCGTCAGTGCGCCAGATCTTTAAAAACTGGGCGCACGTGTCGCCGATGTTGTTGAAGCTTGAAGAGGCGAAGGGAAACGATGTATATGAGGCGATCGACTATTTTTCGACGGAGCCGTTTTCGGTCAAAATCGTTGAGCGTGAAGTACCGCCTTTAGAGGACGGTGTCCTTTATTTCGGCAATATGCTGTCGTTTGGCGATACATTGGTCAGCTTTGCTTTTGATCTTATGCTTCCGTTAGAGCCGTCTGAGCCGATGCTTAGGGTGCTTGAAGAGATGATGGATCAGGTGAATACATATTCGGCAAACGTTTATATGAAGAACAACTATGAAGCCGTCGTTTCGCTCATCTTTGCGGAGATGGATGGTATCGTAGGCAACGAGGAGCTTGAATGGGAAGATGAGGCGCATGAAAACGTGGCAGAGCTTTATATTGCGGCATGTAAATACTTTTTTGCGGGTGCTGATGCAGATGGGTCACTTGGCGCATCACTCTGGCATTCGTTTTGTGAAACGTATCATCCAAACGTGCGCAAGCCGGAGAAATATGCCGCTGGGCTTCATTATTTCATAAACAGTATATATCTTGAGCCGACGACTGCCCCGACCAGGCGGAACTCGCTGAATTTTATGAGACGAGTGCCTCAGGTGTTTCGGAAGTATCGCGGACATTAAGAAATGAATTAATCAATATCATTAGCAAAGAGATGAGTCAAAGCTAATGAGAGCATGCATGTGAAAAAGCCTTCAAGTCGTATGTGTCACGCGACTTGAAGGCTTTTGTATGAGTGAAGCTTATTTAACGATCAACACAGGTACTTTTGAACGCTGAAGTACTTTTGAGCTGACGCTGCCGAGCACGACTTCGCGGAATGGACCGAGGCCGCGGCTGCCCATCACGATAAGGTCAGCATGTTCTGTTTCTGCTTTTTCACAAATGATTGATGCTGGATCACCGAAATCGGAAGATACTTCGTACGTTACCGTTTCATTTTTTAGTACGTCGTTGGCTTTGTCCATGACGTGCTGGCTTTCTTTTTCAAGCACTTCATCCATATTGAGAGGGATGCCGCCCATGCTGTTGATCAATGGGACGTGGTGCTTGATGTGGACAATTTTCAGTGTAGGTGCGTTTTTGCTTTCTTTAGCGATTTTTAGGGCTTCCTGAAGCGCGTCGAATGAGCTTTCAGAGCCGTCGATTGGAACGATCATTGTTTTGTACATCAGTTCGGTCACACCTTTCAGAGATTCGTATGATCAAATAAGGTCTATCTACCTATATTGTACGCCTGCCTAAAATGAACGTCAATGAAAAAAGCGCTTTCTGTCGGTCATTGACGAGGGGTCTATCGGATTTGTGGACTTTTTGTAAAGGGGATAGGCAAGCCAGCGACAATATGGGATAATAGGTTCGTTGTGCTTTTGGTGATCATTTACTTTCATGAAAGGGTTTATACGTATGGCACAAATGGAAACGACGATCTCCCACGCGTCAAGTGCGTGGACACGGAATCAAAAAATATTGATCTTTTCACTGACGCTGCTCACATTCTCGCTCGGGACGAGTGAATTTGTCATCGTCGGTTTATTGCCTGATATGGCGCTCAGTCTTGGTGTCTCGTTGGCGCAGGCAGGGGCGCTCGTGTCTGGCTTTGCGCTCGCTTATGCGCTTGGTACGCCGTTTGCGATTGCGGTGACGAGCCGTTTCCCGAGGCGAATTGCGATGCCGGTGTTGATCGCTATCTTTATTCTCGGCAACTTGCTTAGTGCGCTCGTGTCGGATTATACGTTTTTAATGGGGACGCGCATCATTACCGCGCTCGTCAGCGGTGTGCTCGTGACGCTGGCGCTTAGTATCGGCAGTGAGGAAGCGCCGCCGCATAAACGGGGCGCAGCGATGGCGTTTATTTTTGCCGGCTTTTCGTTTGCGAGTGTGTTCGGTGTACCACTGGGGACGTTTATCGGACAGCTTGGCGGCTGGCCGCTCGCCTTCTGGCTGAACGTCGTGCTCGGTGTCATCGTACTCGTCTTGTTATTGCCGCAAACGACGGAACGCCCGCCGGTTGAGCAGAAGCCGTTTTTCTCCCAGTTTGCTTTATTAAAAGAGCCAAGTCTTTTAGTAGCGTTTGGTATTCCTGTCACTGCGATGGCCGGGACGTACGTCATCTATACGTACATCTCCCCGATTTTCCTTGAAGTGACTGGCATTAAGGAAGCGTACGTCGGTGCAGTGCTTCTTTTATACGGCTTGGCGACGATTTTCAGTAATTTGTATTCGGGACGGATTGCAGATGGGCGGTCATTTCAAGCGCTGAAAGTGACGTTTCTCTTGCAGGCGCTTGCGCTCGCGCTCTTTTATGTAACCGCGCCTTTTCTTATCGTTGGGCTCATTAACTTAATGGTGATTGGGTTCTTTTGTTACTTATTTAACGGGGCGGTTCAGCTGTATTTAATGCAGGTCGCGGAAAAAAAGTTGCCTCATGCGAAAGACTTGGCGGCGTCCTTGCTGCCGGTGTCCGCAAATTTCGGGATTGCGATCGGCTCGGCGATCGGTGGACTTGTCGCAACGAATATCGGGCTCGTTCATACGACGTGGGTCGGCGCGATCTTTATCTTCTTATCTTTTTTGCTGACGACGCTTTTATTAAAAGTGAGGATTTAATGGTTGAAGCACGGTCGTGCACTCGTCTATGCGTGCGCGACTGTGACGAAGCGATTTGGCATCTCCGACATGGAGGTGCCTTTTGTATTTCTTCTAGTTGAATACATAAAATGTCAGTGGACGATTCAAGCTATTGTCAATGATCACCAAAGGAGGCACGAAAATGAAGGAATCATACGGGAAAGACTACAAATGGATTCCGGCGACGTCCGTCGCAAGCGGGCAAGGTGTCGAAGTGATGCCGGATGTGTATTGTTATGTGACGCAGATCGTGAATGTCGTCATGATTGGTCGCCCGAAGCGCAGTGAGTTTGTCCTCATTGATGCAGGTACGCCGGGAGCTGGGAAAGCACTGATCGAAGCGGCGGAAGAACGGTTCGGGCAAGAGGCAAAGCCAAGGGCGGTCATTTTAACGCACGGTCATTTCGACCACGTCGGCGGTGTCATGGAGCTGATCGACAAGTGGGACGTGCCTGTCTATGCGCATCCGCAGGAGCTGCCATTTTTAACGGGGGATACGGCATATCCCGAGCCGGATTCGACCGTGGAGGGTGGCATGCTTGCGAAGGTGGCTCGTTATTTTCCAAATGAGCCGATTCAGCTGCATGATCACGTCCAGCCGTTGCCAGCGCGTGGAGAAGTGCCGGGACTTCCTGATTTTCGCTGGGTGCATACGCCTGGACACACACCGGGTCACATCTCACTTTATCGGGCGGCGGACGGCTTGCTTATTGCGGGTGATGCATTTATTACTGTACGTCAAGACGAGCTGTTTGACGTGGTGACGCAGAAAAAAGAAATCACTGGGCCACCGCGCTATTTTACGACCGATTGGCAGGCGGCGGCACGCTCGGTCGAGGATTTGGCGGCGCTGTCGCCTGCGGTGGCAGTCACTGGACACGGACCGGTCGTTCACGGCGATGAGCTGACGGAAGGGCTGGACAAGCTCGTCCGCCATTTTGATGACCTCACCTTGCCTGATTTCGGCAAATACGTTGATGGTGAAGATGACGAAGCGCCATTTCAATAATTGATCCGATCATCCTCTTTTGCCGACAAAAAGGGGGTTTTTTCGTGACAAAACATGTCGATTTTTGCCCACTTAGGCGTTCTATTTTACAGTCCAACCATGCTAATATAAGAAGGAGAGAGGAGAGAATAATGACATGCAAGACGTATGGAATGGATTTGTAGAACATGTCGTCAATGCGCCGTGGGTAGACATTGGCGTGGCGATTGTGATCTTTTTCTTATTTTTGCTGTTTCGGAAGATTTTCACCCAATATATTTTTAAGCTGATCGTGAAGCTGTCGCGGAAGACGCCGACGGATGTGTTTACGCAGCTGCTGCTGTCGTTTGAACGGCCGTTTCACTGGCTGTGGGTCATCGTCGGGACGTATTTGGCGTTTACGTATTTGCCGTATCCGATTACGAATCATCCATTTGTCCAGCATACGTATGTGTCGTTTTTAATTGCCCTCGTCGGCTGGGGCTTGTACCGCTTTTCTTCACAAAACGCGACGTTTTTACAGCGTTTGGCGCAGAAGACGGATTTAGACGAAGACAGTATGCTCATTCCGTTCGTCTCGAAGGTGCTGCGCTTTATGGTCATCGCGCTCACGATCGTATCGATTATCGGGGAATGGGGCATTCAGATCGGTGCCTTTATCGCCGGGCTTGGTCTTGGTGGTCTTGCTTTTGCCCTAGCGGCGCAGGAGACGGTCGCGAACTTCTTCGGCGGGATCGTCATCATTACCGAGCGTCCGTTTAAAAAGGGTGACTGGATTCAGACGCCGACGGTCGAAGGAACGGTCGAGGACATTACGTTCCGCAGTACGAAGGTGAGGACGTTTGCGGATGCGCTTGAAGTCGTGCCGAATGCGACGATTTCGAAGGAGCCGATTACGAACTGGTCGGAAATGAGCATGCGCCGTGTGTTCTTTACGCTTGGCGTGAGACATCGGACGTCACGCGGTCAGCTCGAGCACTGTCTTGAGGACATCCGTCAGCTCTTACGCAGCCACGACGGCATCGTGTCGCATAACTTCCTCGTTTACTTTGATAAATTTACGGACAATAGCTATGAGCTGTACATTTACTATTTTACGAAAACGACGGTGTGGGCGGAATGGTTTGCGATTAAAGAAGAAGTGAACCTTGAATTGATGAGCATTTTAGAGAATGCTGGTGTGACGATTGCCGCGCCGATCCGTGTGTTGGAGCACAACGATGCGCCGCAGGCAGACGCTGAACAGGAACTTCATGAGCGGAAACCTTATAAAAATACGAATCCAATGCCTTCAGACGGTGTCGCAAAAGATATGGATGCGGCGACTGGGGAAGGCGATGGCGGTGGTGATGGGCAATAACGAATGGGCGGCTGGCAGGTGAGGCGGTTGCTGGCCAGTGTTGTCCGGCGCTCGGTTCGCGTCTATGCTTATTTTTTCGCTAAAGCTTTACGATCGGAGTGGTCATCTTTATCTTACGGTAAGCTGATGCTTGCCGTGAGGACGTATTTCCCGGGAAACGTTTGCAAGCCGACGGAACGCCGACGTTAAAATTGTGTAAACGTGCCCTATAGCTCATGGATGAGCTGTATACTTTAGGAAAAAGGGAAAGGGCTGATGTGACGTGGCAACAATTCGTGCGATTGCGCATCGCGGGTTTCCGGCGTTGTTTCCAGAAAATACGCTTGCAGGATTTCAGGCAGCGGTAGAGCGGGGCTACCAGTACGTAGAGCTTGATGTCCATTTAACGAAGGACGGTGTGCCGGTGGTGACTCACGATCATACTGTTGACCGGACGTCGACGTTGACTGGCAAGGTGAAGGATTTGACGTTGGCTGAGCTGAAGCGTGGTGATTTCGGGAAGGGCGAGCCGATTCCGACATTGGAAGAAGCGCTCGTGTTGCTGAAAGGGAAGGCAGAGGTCGCGATTGAGTTGAAGCAAATGGGGGAGATGTACCCTCGGCTAGAGGAGCGGACGCTTGCTGTGATTGAGGCGACAGCGATGACGGATGACGTGTACGTCAATTCGTTCGACCATTATGCGGTGGAGCGGGTGCGCCGTTTGCATTCGACGATTCGGACAGGGGTGAATTTATTTTGCATTTCGCCGGCGGTCTTTCCCTTCATTCGCCAGCTTAACGCTTGGTCGGTCGCAGTTCACGTGCAGTCACTGACTGCCGAGTTTGTCGAAACGTGCCGGCAGGAGGGCGTACAGCCGATCGTGTGGCCGGTCGATACGGTGGAGGCGTTTCAAGTGATCAAGCCGTTTCCTGAAGTGCTGGCGACGGTGAACGAACTTGACCTTTTTCCGTCGTTTTTAGAGAATGCACATACATAACTGTCTCCGACACGTGAAGGTAAGAACATGGCTGGTGCTCATTAGCGCCAGTTTTTTTATGTCCAATAAATTGATTGGAAAAAGCATGAAATGAAGGGCTCTGTGAAAGCCTAGAGGTGAAAAAGGTTTTTTTCATTGCAGAAACACGTAAACGGTGTCTTTACACTAAAGCGAGCGCGCAGTAAGTTTGCTATACTAAAGAGAGTAAACAAATACAGAAGGTGTTTTTTCTATGAAACCGAAAAAATGGTATCAGTTTGCAGGAGGACGCCTCTTAAAGACAGGTCTTGCGGTGCTGTTGACGGCGCTCATTTGTGACTGGATCGGCTGGCCGCCGATGTTTGCTGTCATTACAGCGATTGTCACAATCGAGCCGACAGCATCCGATTCCATTCAGAAAGCGCTCGTTCGTTTTCCTGCGTCCGTATTAGGGGCAGGCTATGCAATGATTTGTGGTTTTATTTTCCACGAACATCCGCTTGCGTATGCGCTGACAGCGATGGCGACGATCTATACGTGTTATAAATTGAAATTGTATTCGGGTACGCTCGTAGCGACGTTAACGGGTGTGGCAATGGTGTCTACGGTGCACGATGACTATTTATTTTCCTTTTTTATTCGCATGGGCACGACGGGCATCGGGCTGATCGTCTCGTCACTCGTCAATGTGTTCGTTATGCCGCCGGACTATGGCGTGCCGATTTGGCAGCAGCTAATCAATATTCGCAAGCGGGCAAGCTTGCTGCTGCGCATGAAGGCGGGGGAAGAAACGGAGAACGGACCGCACCAAATGAAGGAAACGTTTCAGCAAATGCTGAGAGACATTGAAAAAACGGATACATTTTGCGCCTACCAGAAAAAAGAGTGGAAATTTCACCGCTTTCGCCGCGGACAGGTGCGCGATTTTCATTACGAGCAAAAGCTGCTCGAGTTATTGCGCCAGTTTTCCTATCATTTAGGCCATATGATTTATTTAGCCGATCAAATGGACGACGAGAATGACACAATGTCGCTTGAGCGAAAAATGATGAAGGCGCTTGCCGATGAGCTCGATGATAAACCTCTCGGAAACGAAGCCCAGCAGTTGCAGATTATTCAAGAGCTGGCGACGCATTTCAAAGAGCAGACGCGAGGGATGAACGTCGCAGACGGCTATGGACCGGGGGAAGTCTTTTTTTCTCCGCAAACGTCGTATGCTTATGAATTGCTGTCGATGGTCGATTTAATGGAAGAGATTCAATATATCGAACGGCGCTGGCGGCGTACGCGCCCGAAAAAACACGCTAAGGTGTATGAAACAGGGACGCTGAAGGAATAGAAGCAGCCGGGAGGAGTGCAGTCGTTGTAGGGAAAACAAAAAAATGCTCAAACCACCGTAAGCGGAGGGCTTGAGCATCGTCATGTCATTAGCGGGCAATAAACATCGGCATATCTTCTATTCCAGCCATACGGGCATACGTGAAGAGCTGTCCTTTATGATGAATTTCATGATCTAACGAAGTCGTCAAGTAGACACTGCCTGGCGCTTCCATGATCGGACTTGAAATCATGCTGTTGACCTGTTCTTCTGTTAACGCTTCAAGGTCATTTTTTGTTTTTTCCGTCGCATCGCGAACAATTTTTCGCACATCATCCATCGTTTGAAAATCGTCTTGGATGGTCGGTTCGGCGAATGTACCTTGCTTAACGGACTCAACAAACATATCAGTCGATTGAACGATGTGCACGACGAGATGACCGAGTGACATCGCTCCATTCCACGGCTCATAAACCGTGTGTTCATTGTCAACCTTATCAATCAAGTTAACGAGCGCATTACGGTGACTTAGCCAATGATTTAAGTATGATGCGGTGTTCATCATCAAAAACCTCCATTCTATACTCCATCCCCTCTACTGTACTTTTGTTTACGAGAGAGTGCAAATCATCTGTTTTGCGTAAGTGTGATGGCTTGTTTCATTTGACAGCTTTAGCAGAAGACGTCAAAATTAATAGTATAATTTAGAATATTGGGCATGTTGCGTGCCTTTTTGCAAAGCGACGAGCAGTTTTATTTTAAGAAAACGCTCATGGGTGAGCGGAGAAAAAAAGAGATAGGTGATATTAATGAAACCACGTGTCTATGTGACGAGAAAATTGCCTGATGATGTGATTGAAAGGCTTGCGCAAACGTGTCACGTTCGGATGTGGGAAAGTGAGGAAGAGGCTGTCCCGCGTGACGTTTTCATAGAAGAGCTGAAAGCAGCGGACGGGGCGCTGACGATGCTGACGGAGCAAATAGATCGTTCCGTGCTTGAGGCGGCTCCGAATTTAAGAGTGATCAGCCAAATGGCAGTCGGTTACAACAATATTGATCTAGCGACAGCGACAGCGCGTAAAGTGGCCGTCGTCAATACACCGGGCGTGCTGACCGAAACGACGGCGGATTTAACGTTTGCTTTATTAATGGCGGTCGCACGGCGCATTCCCGAGGCAGAGCGATTTGTCAAAGAAGGAAAATGGAAAACGTGGGCCCCGCTGTTGCTGACAGGCGCTGACGTCCACGGGGCGACGCTCGGCATTCTCGGGTTAGGACGGATTGGGGAAGCGGTGGCTAAACGGGCGCGCGGGTTCGATATGACGGTGCATTATTATAGCCGGACTCGTAAGCCAGACGTCGAGGAAAAGCTTGGTGTCCAGTATCGTTCCTTTGACGAAGTGATAGCGACATCCGACTTTCTGTGTGTGCTGATGCCATACACGAAGGAAACCTATCAGCTGATCGGTCGTGAGGCATTTGCGAAAATGAAGCCGTCGTGCCGGTTGATAAATACTGGACGTGGCGAGATCGTCGATGAAGAGGCGCTTTATGATGCGCTCGTGCAGGGTGAAATTGCTGGGGCAGGGCTCGACGTCTTTACAGAGGAGCCGATTTCTACGGATCACCCACTTTTGCAATTGCCACAAGTCGTTGCACTCCCACACATCGGTAGCGCGAGTGTCGCAACGCGAATGACGATGGCTCATATGGCGGTTGATCATTTAGTCGCCGCGCTGCAAGGGAAGGCACCGAAAGCGCAATTAAATCCGGAAGTGTTGACTAGCTAACGACGTGGATCGTTTACGTTGCTTGCTTTGAAGATGACCTTAATGCGAGAACGCAAAGCCTGCGATCGAACGGTACAGGGTACAGTCGCCGCTATAAGACGATTTTTAGAAAGCCTTTTCATAAAGGATTGTCTGTCAGCTAAAAAAAGGTATGTTAATAGTGTAGGCAAGTTTGCTAGAGGAATGTTCAAAGGCTCGGAAGCAAAGTGAGAACCTTGAAACAATATACGTACAATCGGCGGCAGCAAGGACATGTCGGTTATACAAACGAAAGGACCGATCGAGATGACACGTGAGGAGAAGACAAAATCGTGCTGTACCCCGAATAGAGGACCAGCTGATCAGAAGGCAAAAGAAACAGCAGATGTCGTCGTCGAGCAAGCGGATGCGGGAGATCGTGAAGGAATGATCTGGCTTAATGGTGGAAGCTTTCTGATGGGTACCGACGTTAAAGAAGGCTTTGCGGCTGATGGCGAACGTCCGGCACGCTCTGTGACTGTCGACGGATTTTATATTGATGAAACGTCCGTGACGAACCGGCAGTTTCACCAATTTATAGAGGAAACAGGCTACAAAACGGAGGCTGAAGTGTTCGGCTGGTCGTTCGTTTTTTACATGCTGATCTCTGAGAAGACGGCGAAGCAAGTGACGAAAAAAGTGCAACAGACGCCGTGGTGGTGGGTTGTTGAAGGGGCGTATTGGCGGCATCCGGAAGGGCCGGACAGCTCAGTCGAAGGTCGGTGGGATCATCCGGTGACCCACGTGTCGTGGAACGATGCTGAAGCGTATTGCAAATGGGCGGGGAAGCGTCTGCCGACTGAGGCCGAATGGGAATACGCAGCGCGCGGCGGGCTTGAACAGAGGCGCTTTCCTTGGGGAGATGAGCTTTATACGTCCGAACAGGAGCATCAGTGTAACATTTGGCAAGGGACGTTTCCACAAGAAAATACGCAGGAAGATGGCTATATAAGCACGGCACCTGTACGAGCCTACAAGCCTAATGGATATGGCTTATATAACGTCGTCGGCAATGTGTGGGAATGGTGCACGGATTGGTTTACAAACAACCCGGCTCAATTGACAAAAAACAACCCAACTGGACCAGAGACTGGTATGGCACGTGTGACGAAAGGTGGTTCATATCTATGCCACGATTCGTATTGCAATCGCTATCGAGTCGCTGCTCGAAGCTCCAATACACCTGATAGTTCAACGGGAAATATCGGCTTTCGCTGTGTGGCCGATCGAACGTAAAGCGACGAGATATTTCATGCGCATGTTGGAAAGGCTGTATTCATAAACTTGGAGTAGGCCCAATGGCACGCTCCAAGTTACCGTCTTTTCGTAGTTACCTGATTTACCCATACTGTGGTCTTTTATGACTTTTTAAGTAAGCGTTTACAATTTTTTGAGCCTATTGATTTTGATTCACAGAAGACCAAACACGCTAAGGCTTGATCTTGATTCATACGACGGTCAAGTTGAATTGTGTTCTAAAATCGGCAACAGCTAGCTTTTTCACCATGATAAGGATATCTTTTTTCAAGGCTGCTTTTTTTCAATGAACCAGCCCTTTTATTCACAGCTTGCAAGCCGTCAGTGCTGGCGATATCCGATTGTTTTGTTAATCATCTGTTCTGGTTAGACCATTCGACGATGATCTCTTAGGTCAATTTCTATCGTCAACATGGCTTTTTCATATACCGCTTAATGAACGTATTTTCATATCTATTAAATTTAAAGAAGCCAGACTAGGATAGATGAAATAGGGGTATAGGTTGAATGGATTGGTTCATTCTTCACGAAAGATTCAAGTATTTCCCGTGAGTTTTCTGCTCATTTCGTGTACACTTAAATTGGAAGGTCTTCTGTGAGCAAACATTTGTCTTTTATTTTGGGAAAACAAGTGAATTAAAAGAAAATTCTTTATTTCGGAGTGATGTGATATGAATGTCGCTTTCTTTCTCCTGCCTAAGCAAGAAGTCGCTTTTATATATCATGATTTTACGGTCAGACAGGCGTTGGAAAAAATGAAGTACCATCGTTATTCCTCAATTCCGATTGTCGATCGGGACGGACAATACGTCGGAACGCTTAGTGAAGGCGATTTGCTTTGGCACATTTATGAAACGAACAGCACGCAAGAAGAATTGAGCCGTCAGCCGATCAGCGCCGTCAAACGATATCGGTACTATGAGCCGATCTCCGTGGACGCCAATATGGAGGGTTTGTTTGCGCAAGCCGCCGATCAAAACTTCGTCCCAGTTGTTGACGATGAAGGTCGCTTCATCGGCATTATTCGCAGAAGCGAAATCATCAACGAACTCATGCTAAAAGAAAAGCGGAGCGGCGCACGTTTAGAAACGGAGGACAGAACATCACTTGGCTGAGAAATGGATTTCCACATTTCTCAAGCCAAGAGATTTCTGCTCCGAAGTTTCTGCGCCGCACAGCTAGCCAAAAAGAAAAGCGGAGTGACGCACGAACTGAAGTGTAGGACAGAACATCACCTGGCCGGGAAATGGCTTTTTCATTTCACGAGGCAGGGGATTTCTGCTCCGCAGTCTCAGCGCTCCGCAACTAGCGGAGGCGAGTAGGTATGCTTTGGCAGGAGATGGCTGCTTAACTGATAACTCACCTAAAGGGGAGGAATGAACAATTTTCCTCCTTTTTTGTAATAACTTTTCCTTTTGGCACAAAAAAACGACAGTGACCTGTCGTTTTTTTGTGGCTTGCTATTTTTTTCTGTTTTTGATTGTTTTAATAAAAACAAGCACCATAAATATAAATAAAAAGGCGAACCCGGCGAAAAAAGCAATTTGAGTAACAAAAGTCCAATTCATTATTATGGCTCCCTTTTGTGAGGTAAGTCTATCGGGTCACGTGACATCAACTTATTAGAAAGGCAGTCATTTTTGGCACGCTCATCACCCTTGATGAACGCATTATGTAACGTTACCGACTTAATTCCTCAAAGTTATAGCGAATCATATCATAAATGTCTTTTTCAGATGTGCCATTTTTTTCTAGAAGGTCGAGCTGTGACATATAGACGCCAAGTGCGAAGGATACGAGAGCACTTTTGCTCACACCTAGTTTTTGGGCGCGTTCGTTCAGCTTGGTGTCAAAATCCTCCGAAACTGTCGCCGAAATGCGTTTTTTACTCATTCATATTTCCTCCCGTTCTCTCTTCAAACAGATCCACTCATGATGAGCGTTCCCATCATCTCATCGCCGTTCATTCAGGATTTAACATTCCTCATTATAGGGAAAACAGCAATAAAAAGCAAACAGATGTCGTTAGGAATTGATAGGAAAATGGGAACATTTGATGACATGGATAAAAAGCTTCCGCTTGATCTTCTGCGGGATGTCGTTTGAAAA
The DNA here is from genome assembly GCF_011058155.1 of Litoribacterium kuwaitense. Lineage (NCBI taxonomy): Bacteria > Bacillati > Bacillota > Bacilli > Caryophanales > Bacillaceae > Litoribacterium > Litoribacterium kuwaitense. The sequence goes on from NZ_JAALFC010000046.1 coordinate 13,352, forward strand.
AGCAAGGGATTGTACTCTGTCGTCAGGATTTGTATAATGCGAAAGAGACTAGTAAAGGAAGGTCGCTCTATGAAAAAAATATGGTTGTTCTTTAGTTTGATCGGTCTAGCTTTGACAGCAGGGTGTCAGCTTGGCCAAGACGATGACACTTATGACGTCATCGTGTATGGAGGAGAGCCAGAAGGCGTAGCTGCAGCCGTAGCCGCCGCGCGAAATGGGGCAGAAACGCTCTTCATTGCGGAGCGGGATGGTCTTGGTGGGCTGATGACCTACGGAATGCTTAACTACTTAGATGTCGCTCGCGATATGAACGAAGCACCGGCAAACGCTGGTATTTTTAAAGAATGGCATGAGCTCGTTGGCAATAAGCCTGCTTTTGATGTAGAAGAAGGAAAAGCAGCCTTTCATCAGCTTGTCGAAGCCGAAGATCATATTACCCTTTGGACGGAGACTGAATTAGCCAGCGTTCAAAAGGAAGGCTCGACGCTGACCGGTTTGAATGTCGTACATAACGGTGAAGAAAAGCTCGTCGAAGCGCGAACGTTCATCGATTCGACACAGGATGCAGATTTATCTGTCGAGGCAGGTGCACCATATACAGTCGGACGTGAGGATACCGGCTTATTAGGGACAAAAATGGCCGTAACGTTAATGATTCATTTAGATCACGTCGACTGGGAAGGTGTAAAGCAGGCGGTGAAGGAAGAGACGTTTGGCGCGGCTGAGATGCTGCACAACACGGCATGGGGGTTTAGTGACCTTCATACCGAATATGAGCCAGTTGAAGAAAATACGCGCTTGCGCGGGTTAAATATCGCCCTGCAAAATGATGGCTCAGTGTACATCAACGCCTTGCAGATTTTCGGCGTCGACGGGCTTGATGATGCGGACAAGCAGGCAGCGATCGAAAAAGGAGAACGGGAAACAGAAGCGATTGTCGCCTTCTTGCGCGATCGATTCCCTGGTTTTGAGGAAGCAGAAATCGCAAGTGTTCCGGATGAGTTGTATGTTCGGGAAACGAGGCATGTGCAATCGGAATATCAGTTGACGATTATGGACGTTTGCGAAAATAAAGATCAATGGGATTCGGTCGGCTTTGGCGCGTATCCGGTAGATGTGCAGGCAACGGGTGTGGATGACTGGGGCATCGTCGTCTGTAACCCGACACAATACGCCGTACCATTTCAGTCATTCGTTCCACTCGAAGTCGACGGTCTGCTCGTCGCCAGTCGTTCCGCTGGCTATACGTCGCTTGCGGCCGGCAGTGCACGGGTCATTCCGATCGGGATGACGGCAGCTCAGGCAGCCGGGACAGCGGCGGCACGGCTTAGTGAAGAGCCTGCTGAACGCACCTTGCGTGAGGTCGCACACGATAAGGTATGGATTGGCAATTTACAAGCGACTTTAATTGAGCAAGGGGCAAACGTTTATCCGTTTGATCTTCCTCATATGTACGAAGGCGAATGGTTCTACCCGGGTATTCAGACGGTTATGCGCTATGGTATGCTGAAAGGAGGCTACCAAAACGATATTGGTGCCGAAGATCCGATGGCTTCAGGAGAGTTCCATGGGACGTTTAAGGAAATTTTACGAAGAACAAACCCCAAAAATCCGCCTGCGTACCCAGAAGTGGCAGCGACGGAAGGAAACGTTACGCGGTCTGAAGCTGCGCGTGTCGTGCTTTTACTAGAAGGGATCACACCCGGCGCTAACCCGTGGGAAGCAGCGCGGAACGAAGGGCTCATTTCGGGGGCGCTTTACAGCCGCGTGAATGAAAATCGCACACTGGCGAAAAAAGAAGTGTATGCTATCATGGGCGAAGTGATTGAACGCGCAGAAAGTAAGACACCGTAACATAGTGCAGGCGAATGTTTTTTTAAAAGTGTATGAGAGGCTATTTTTCTTTTCAATAGAATCCCCACAGACTCATATGTTTGTGGGGTTTTCATATCATGGAATTTGATTTTTGAAGAATTGGTAAAAAGAAGTATATCTACCAAAGCGTACTGACGTCATAAACCGACAGATGCGTTCATGACGAGTCGAATGGTATAGGAGACGCTCTTTGTCATTCTATAGGATATTGCATTGATCTCTAATTATATTTTTATACTAGCGTCAAGAAAAAGTGAACAGCACAAACAGATGCGCTCGCTTTTTCACAATTGTTAAGGCGTAGTTGGCCTGCATAGGGGGCGGTCACGCGCTTCAAGTAAGATGAAGATAAGAGAGGGAGAATCGTTGATGAAACGAAAGTTAATGGCCGTGACAACAGCGGCTGTAATCGGCTTGCAAGGGAGCTTCATGCTTGCCCCGCAGGAAGCCTCCGCGTTGTCAAACCGGCAAAGTTCGGACAGTTATCATCTTTCACCGGGGGTAGAATATTCAAAGCATCAGTATCATGATGGAGGGTCCAATCGACAAGCGGTGAATGTCCTAAGTGTTGATTTAACAGATGAGTTTACTAGACTCGATATCAACCTGCCAGGAAGACTACAGACGACGACCAATCAAGCGAAAGAAAAGCATAAAGAAGGCAATCAAGTCGTCGGTGCGACGAACGCCGCCTTTTTTAACTTTTCTTCCGGTTTACCCGTCAACCTAATCGCGTTAAACAACGTCCTCGTCAATCGAGGGATTATCGGGAAAGACGCAAATAGTCCGACGAATACCCGTGTGGCTTTTGGTGTTGATAAAGACGGAAAAGGGCGCGTTCACAGCTTCCAGATTGGGATGAACCTCGATGTGAACGGGAAAAAGATGAACATTTCGCAAGTCAATGGCGAGCGAAGTGAAGGAGATACGGTTCTTTATACGCCTGCTGTCAGCTCCACTGGTACAAATCCGTGGGGAGTTGAAGTCGTCGTTGACGGAATCGGTAAAAGCGTTACGAGCGTTCCATTTGGAGAAACGGTCACAGGTACGGTCAAGAAAATTACATACAATGGCGAAGGCGGTAATGCGACTGTACCCCGAGGCGGCTTCGTCTTGTCCATGCACGGAAAAGAAGCTGAAAAATACATTGAAGGCTTAAAAGAAGGAGACGACATCTCCTTTACGAACACGATCAACGAACCATGGCTCGGCGCGGAATACGTGATGGCTGCGGGACCGATGCTCGTTGATAACGGCAGACCGAACATTACGATGAACACGGGCAGCTCGTTTGCAAAAGGACGCCATCCACGAACTGCGATTGGCGTTGACAAGTCCGGTGAGAACGTATTTATGGTGACGATCGACGGACGTCAGCCAGGCTACAGCTCTGGTGCGACCTTAAATGAGCTGGCGAATTACATGATTTCGCTCGGCGCTCATGACGCGATCAACCTTGATGGCGGCGGCTCTACTGCGATGTCTATACGTGACCTTGGCACGTTTAGCCCTGCACTCATTAACAAGCCATCGGACGGTGCGGAGCGTGGCGTTTCGGCGACCTTGCAGGCGATCTCCACGGCGCCGACCGGAGATCCTGAAACGATCAAGTTTTCCAAAGAGGCCGAAGGAAAAATCGTTAAAGGCACCTCGCTTGATCTCATGTTTGATTATGCTTTAGACGAATATTACAACACAGTTCGCGTAGACGATTCCGATATAAACTACGATGTGACCGGTGGCGTCGGTGACATCTCCGGAAAGACGTTTACCGCGACGAACGCTGGCAAGGGGAAAATTGTCGCCCGTGTTGGTGATGCGACTGGCGAGATTGATGTCACAGTCGTCTCCGACTTTGACAAGCTGGCCGTGACACCGGAAGCGTTAGTCTTCGGAAAAAACGCGAGCGTCCAGCTCACCGCCCAAGCACTTGAAAACAACGGCGAGGAATTGGTATTTGATCCGAGCACGGTCAAGTGGGAGGTTGAAGGTGATGTTGGTACGATCGATGACAACGGTAAGTTCACCTCCGGCAATCAAGCAGGTCAAGGTCATGTCATTGCTTCCGTTGGTGACGTGACGACGAAGGTACCGGTGCAAATTGCGTCCGGGCCATTGCCAGTGTCAAGTCTTGACTCTGTAAACGGCTGGACGGCGTCGGCGGCTCGTGCGAAAGCCTCCATTTCAGCTGAAAAAGACCGTAAAAAAGAAGGTCAAGGTTCCTTACAGATCGATTACGACTTTACGGGCGATGAAACAGGAACAAAAACCGCTTATGCCATTGCGAAAGACCCGCTTGCGCTAAAAGGGCAGCCGCGTCAGCTTGGTGCTTGGGTTTATGGTGATGGAAACACGAATTGGCTGCGTGGCGTCATTGTGGATGGCAAGGGAGAGCGTCACACAATCGACTTTACGGAGCGCGATAAGATGAACTGGACAGGCTGGAAGTATGTGACGGCAGATGTACCGAAGAACGCACCTCTTCCGCTGTCATTTGAGCGCATCTATATCGCACAGCCAGATGACAAGCATCAAGACAAAGGGACGGTGTACGTCGACCAGCTCGATGCCATTTACTCCGACGATTTCACAGAACCCGTGTCAATCTCGTTTTCCGATTTGAGCACAAGTCACTGGGCGTACAGCTACATTCGCGACTTGGCTGCACAGCGCGTGATCACAGGCTTTCCAGACGGCACATTTAAGCCAGAAGCGAGTCTGACCCGTGCGCAAGCTGCGATCATGCTTGTCCGTGATCAAGGGATCACGCCAGGTGGAAGCGCCAATTTCTCAGATGTCGCTTCGAGCCACTATGCAGCTGAAGAAATTGCTGCGGCTGTCGACGCCGGACTTTTGAACGGGCGTTCGGAAACAACATTCGCACCAGATGCGCCGCTCAAGCGTGCCGAGCTCACAGCACTTCTCCAACGAGCGTATAACGTCGGTGGAGAGGCAGACACGAACTTCTCCGATGTGCCTTCCAGCCATTGGGCAAGTGCCGTCATTTCTCAGCTCGCCTCGGCAGATATCGTTAACGGCTATCCAGACGGTACTTTCCGTCCTGAGCGTGCAACGACCCGCGCTGAGTTTTCGAAACTGATGGGCAGCGTGAAAAACTAAAGATCAAAGCAAAGAAACAAGGATTGCCTTCCCTTCATAAACGAAGGAGCAATCCTTGTTTTTCGGTCGTTTGCTTTTTCGAAGCATAAAAACGCCCCGTTCCACGATCGGACCTATGCCGATCGTTAAACGAGGCGTTTGTTTCATAGATCACTACATTGGCAGCGACGTGTTCTCTTTTTGCTTTTCCTTTGTTGTCTCCTGATCAGCCCACGGCAGTTTTTCGGGAACGCGCCGAAAAAAATCCAAGCCCGCGACCAATATTTCATCGCGACGCCGACAACGAGCCACGACACGGCAAGTGAGACGACGAAACCGCCGATATTTCGAACGTGATAAAGAATCGGATGCCCCGTGTCGATATATTCCCGATATAAATGAAGCGGCAACACGTGAAGCAAATACACACCGAATGAAACGACCCCAAGATGAAGCAGCGCTTTAACGACTTTGCTTGATGCATGCTTATACATCGCATAGGCGACTTGCATTAAAACGAGCGCAGACAGAAATGTGTGGCCATTCCAGAAAAATTCAAAGATGAGCGTATCCGCGGTATACACACCGGTGCGATACAAGTATTGGACGGTGACATGTCCTACGGAGAAGAATGCCCAGCCGACCCATAAAGCGGCTGTCCAAAACCAGAAGCGCCGTGGCGTTTGCGATCTTGACAACGCAAAGAATTGTTCAAACTTCGGATAATTCATACCGACTGTGACACCCATTAAATAGTAGGCAATATATGAAAAGGCGACGCTCCCTTTATATTCCGACGGCAAAATGCCGTATTTGACACCGAAGACGTAAGCCCACTGAATCAGAAAGCCGACCCAGAAGGCATGCTTCGACGCGGACGGGTACTTTTTAAAGAACATCAGAAAAAACGGAAATAGAAGATAAAATTGGATCGAAATAAAGACAAAATATAAATGCCCGCTCGCTTTCCCGATCAGAAAGTCGAAAATAAATTGACGGGCAATCTCTTCAGACGTCATCCATTGCTGTAAGAGAGGTATCTTCTGCCAAAAATAAATGAGCGAAAAAATCGCATAGGGCAATAAAATAAAGGCGAGCCGGCGTTTATAAAAATGCTTGAGCAGCCCGGGCTTCAAAGGTCTTTTACTGTATGAATAAAAGAGCACGAGGCTGCTGAGGAAAATAAACGTCGGCGTCCCGAATTTGAAGAAAATGTTGACGAAATTGTACACGATGAACGTATCCGAACCGGAAGATTGCAGGTCAACGATTGCGGTAGACGTCGCATGAACGAGCAGAACACCAATAATTGCTAAAGCGCGTGTCAAGTAAATTTCTTGAATGTGTTTTTGTGAAGCCATAAGCCATGCTCCTTTTTCATCTCGACGTCATTTATGGTGCCGATGAAGACACCCGCTGCCCTTTGTTGTCGACCGGTGTTTCTGTCGTCCGTTCTTTTTTCGGCATTCGCTTCGGCTTCGCACCGAAAAGAATCCAGTAGCCAGGGATAAACTTCATGACGAGTCCGACGACAATCCAAGATACGACAAGCGATACAGCAAATCCACCGGCAATAAACAGATGATACATGACTGGGTCACCGGTTTGAAACGTCGTATTGTATTTGTTGAGCACAAGTAAATGAAGCAAGTAGATGCCAAACGATGTGACCCCAAGGTGCATCAACGTATTGACGAGCCATGGCGCCCATTTACGATAAATGACAAACGACACTTGCAGAAGCATGAACGCTGACAAGTACGTATGCGCATTCCAAAACAGCTGATACGTCATTTGACTCGGAGCAGCTAGTCCAGTCCGTGACAAATACTGTACGTAAATATGTCCAAATGCAGCGGCGGCCCAGGCAAGCCATAATAAGGCGGTCCAAACACCCCACTTCGAGCGCAATGCGTCACGCGTCGCTGAAAAGAAACGCTCGACTTTGTCAAAATGCATGCCGAGTGTGACGCCGGTAAAATAGTAAGCCATATACGATAGAGAAATGCTCATGCGATTCTCGACTGTCACCCAGCCTTGTTCAAGACTGAAGACGAAAGCCCACTGAATGAGGAAGCCTATCCAAAACGCATGGATGGACCAGCGGGGGAACTTTTTAAAAAACCAGAGAAACAGTGGAAACATGAGATAAAATTGAATCGAGATAAATACGAAATACAAATGAGAGCTCGCTTTTCCGATCATGAGCCGTTTGAAAAATTCGCTCAGCATCTCATCCTGTGCCAAATACGTTGCGTATACATCATAATGGTACAAAAAATACATGACGGAAAACAATACATATGGCAAAATAATATACAGCATACGCCGCTTATAAAACGACGCCATCAATTTCCCCGTCAGCGGTCGAGCAGAATAACTGTAAAATAAGACGAAGCTGCTGAGCAGAATAAACGTCGGCGTGCCGTATTTAAAAAACGTGTTAATGGCATTGTAAAAACCGTAATAAGCGGTTCCTTTCATGTCAATGATCGTATATGAAGTCGCGTGCACGATAAGCACACCTAAAATCGCAATCGCGCGCGTCACATAAATTTCATTAATGTGCCTTGGTTTTGTTTGCACCGTGCATAAGCTCCTTTCCATAAGGCATCACATGTCATTTCTTCGTTTATCGAAACAGATTTACGAACGTAGCCCTACATCCTTCTATCATGCCGGATGAGTGCGTCTTTGACAATAGGAAACCTTGAAATGGAAAGAAGAGAACAGAAAAGGAAAAAGTAGCGACGGGAATGCATTTGGTGTGGCGAATGGTATAGAAATAGAGAATTTTTGAGGAGGCAAGGTCTTAGCAGTAAGACATATCAAACTATGAAAAACATCCCGCCTTTTTTACTAAGAATTTTAGTGACACTAGGCTTGATGAGTATTCTCATCGGTGCCGGTTATTTATTGATTTACCAAATGGGTTTTGCCCAATACGAGCTTCCTGATGACCAGCAAGCGTTAATTGATACATATGGTACGACTGCTGAGACACCTGCGCTTGAAGACAGCTATGACGTCATCGTCGTTGGTGGTGAGCCAGAGGGTGTTGCGGCGGCTGTTGCGGCTGGACGGAATGGTGCGAAAACGCTCTTAGTTGAGCATCGTGATGGCTTGGGCGGCTTATTTACTTACGGCTGGCTGAATTATTTAGATATGACACTCAATCACGATGAAGAAAATGTCGCTCGCGGTTTGTTTAATGAGTGGCACAGCCTTGTCGGTGGCGAAGAAGTTTTCCATATCGATGTTGCGAAGGCAGCCTTTATGAAAATGATCGCCGATGAAGAAAATGTGACGCTCGCCTTGAATACGACAGTGGAGAAGCCGCTAGTTGCTGATGACCTCGTGAACGGGGTCACGCTGACGCACGACGGAGAGACGAAGGATGTTATGGCGCATCGCGTCATCGATGCGACGCAAGATGCTGATCTCGCTGTTGCTGCCGGGGTCTCTTACACGTACGGTGCGGAAGACATTAATCAAGACGGAGCGATGGCCGTGACGCCGGTCATTCGTTTATCTGGTGTGGATTGGTTTAAAGTGCGCGAAGCGGCGAAACAGGAGCTGTTTGGTACGGCAACAGTGTCCGACATTACCGCACACGGATTTTCTGAGCTTCATACGATGTACACGCCGTCTCAGGATGGGATGCGGCTCCGTGGGTTAAACTTAGCGCGCGTCGGCAAAGATGAAGTTTATATAAACGCACTTCATTTGTTTGGTGTGAACGGTACAGTGGAAGCAGAAGTCGAAGCGGCGATGGAACGGGGACAGCGCGAAACAGTTAGCGTGCTTGCGTATTTGCGTCAGCATTTTCCTGGGTTTGAAGAAGCGGAGATCGAAGCCTTCCCGCCGGAGTTTTACGTGCGGGAGACGCGTCATATCGACGCCCTTTACGAATTGCAAATGAGCGACATTTGGGCGAATCGCGATTTTCAAGATACGATTGCGATCGGTGGCTACCCTGTCGACGTCCAGGCGACCTCAGCCAACAATACAGGCTACGTCATTTCCAACCCAGACCAATTCGGCATTCCGTTCCGCTCCATCGTACCGCAGGACAAGCTGAATATGCTCGTCGTCGGTCGTTCAGCCGGCTTTTCATCGATTGCCTCAGGGAGTGCGCGCATCGTGCCGACAGGCATGGCGATTGGGCAAGCGGCTGGTACAGCGGCGGCTCAGAGCATCGCCGAAGCGCTTGATTTTCATGCCTTCGCAGAAAGTGAGGAGCAGATCGAACAGCTCCGGCAGACATTAGTAGCTCAAGACCAATACATTCCGCGCTTTGAGGCTGATTACCCATACAAAGGTCATCCGGCCGACGAAGCCATTCAGACGTTAATGAATTACGGCGTACTCGTTGGTGGCTACAATAACGACTTGAATCTCGACAGTGCGTTGAACCACCATAGCTTCGTCAATCTCATCCGCGAGCTCGTCAAACGAAGCAATGCCGAACTCTTTCAAGCAAACGAGCAGCATATGGTTGATTTGAATGATTTTATTTATAACGAAGAACCTAAAAACTTAACACCGGAAAAAAGTGCCGAGGTAATATATGCTGCCTTCGGTGAAACTGGCGAGCCAACGTGGGAAGGATTAACTGCATTTTTGTCCGCAGACACGATCGCTCAGTTTGCAACCAATGAAACGTTGACCCGCGCTGAGGCATATATCATTTTGGCTGATTTGTTAGAGACGGTGAATGAGGAATCATAAGAGGTGGTATGTCCAATGAGAAGAGCACACCTAGGCAAAGAAGGTGTGCTCCGCTTGTTGTTGAACGCTTTTAGCCGTCGGTGTGAAAGCGCTAAGTCTCTTATGAACTGAGGTTTCTATTTGTGTCTTCGCTGTTTTAAGGCATTCGGAAAATGGTAGCCGTTAGATTTAAAAATAAGAAGGGAAGATTAAATTTTTCATTGTATCAAGGGGTTTTTCAAAAGGTACATCCGTAGAATGGTTTTATGAAGGTGGCTGATGAGATTGAAGATGCGCTGCGTACCTATTCAGGTTGACATCCTTTAGCCATCGGCTGAATTTAAGCAGTGGCTTTTGTCTTTAGTCTCCACTTGGGTCATTAAGTGCAAACAGTATGTCATAAGCGCCAAGTAGATTTGAGTTTTAGATCACTTTATCTCTCATTGCATAAAATGCTTTAACATTTAATTTTAAAAAATCGTTATCTCTCATTATTTATTGGAATTACCAATATATCTAATTTTAAAAATATAGTGTATAATAATTGAAAGGATTATATTTGGTAATAATGGTTAAATTTTTAAACTAGAATTTCATTATAAGGGGTGTTTTTTCAATGCAAAGGCAATGTAAAGGCGAGAGTTATAAAGAAGCTGCTGCGATCTCTTATATCCATATTTCTATGTTAGGTAGAGCCAAAAAGCTTAAGAAAAAGCAAGAGATTAAGTTGAATAAAGAAAAACTCTTACTAAATGAACAATTAAAATACAGCGAACAAAAAGAATTATTAGACTGTATCACTGATCATAAGAATTATTTAGAAGATTATGTTGTGTCTAAAATCATGTTAAGAGAGTTTATGAAACTGCTAACTAATAAAGAAAAAAAGATTGTACAAATGTCAATTTACGATGATAAAAAAATAAAAGATATATGCGAATGCCATAATATTTCGAAAAATACAGTTCTTAAACAAAAACGAAATGCTTTAAAAAAAATCGAAGCACATATTTTAGATAATTATAATGAGTGAATGAATTTCATAATTCTAAGGTCTTGCCACGCAAGGCTTCCGAGACATAAAAAAGGAAGTACCTCCCCAAATTCTGTATAATGGTAGTCGACGAAA
>NZ_JAALFC010000047.1 GCF_011058155.1 Litoribacterium kuwaitense
TCAATTAAAGACGTACTTGACCGAAAGCCAATTCATCTCCACCTCATCGCTGGGATGTCACCCTTCACACGCTTGAAGATGGAGACTTCTTGGCAAAAAACGTTAAATAGTACATAAGATTACAAGAAAAAATGCAGAACCTTGCGAGAGATCGTTGTTGGCTGATTCACTTTTGTTTTTGCCTCGGCATTTCGATGTACATCTGAAACACTGAGTCCACGTTATCCTATTTTTTAACAATCGCGTCTTTTAATCCTGGAAATGTCATGTTAGGAATGCATACACACTCAACGCCCCTTACTCTTTTGGTTTTAATCGACTTAAGTGTAGTAAAGACAGGACAGGGGAGCTTATGTGTCTTTTTTCTTAAACCCCAAATAATATTGTAGAGCTGTTTAACAAGCAAATATTATAAAAACGGAACTTCCACGAATTAGGAAGTTCCATATTTTTAAGTCATATTCATATTAAAATTTAGTTTAAATACGTACTATAGCGCCGCTCAAGATATTCTTGTAAAACGGACATTAGAGAACAGATGCCCCAGTAAATCAAGGCAACAACAATTAAGGAAGTCATAAAATCAAACTCTTTCGCGCCAAAAATCCTTGCGCGGTGTAAAAGTTCAGGAACTGTGATCATTGCTGCTAAGGAAGATGCTTTTGTTAAATCGAGCAGTACATTTGTTAAAGGGGGGATAGCGACACGAGTGGCTTGAGGCAAAATAATATAAAATAACGTTTGCCAATAACTAAAATTAAGTGCTCGAGCCGCTTCCCATTGGCCTTCATCAATGGAACTAAGTGCTGAACGGTTAATTTCAGCGATATAGGCAGCACTATTTATACTAAAACCGATGATAGCCGCGACAACGGCTGTAAATTGAATGCCGATTACAGGAAAACCAAAATATAAAATGAACAAGATCACTAAAATTGGCACACCACGCATAAACGAGATATACATGCGCGCAGGCCAACGTAGCAGTTTTCTCTTAGATGTACGCATTAATGCTAAAAACAGTCCAAGGAAAAGACCGAGCACCATACTAATAATGGAAATGAGTAGGGTATAGCCGAGTCCTTGAATAATATAGGGCAAGGCTTCAACGGCGACATTTGGGTCAAAAAGACGTTCCCAGTGAATATGTTCCATACAGCAGATCCTTATTCAAAATCGATGTTAGGTGGCTCGGAAACATCGGCACCATCAAAGAATTTTTTAGACAGCGCTGTGATCGTCCCATCGTCTTTCATATCTTCAAGAGCGCCATTGACTTCTTCAATCAGCTTGTTATTGTCCTTTTTCATAATGATGGCTTGGTCATTTGGCATGTAAAACAGGTCTGGGTGAACTGTAATATTGAAGTCAGGATAATTTTTGACTGCCAACCGTTGTAAATAATAGTCATTTAAGATAATATCGGTCCGTCCGTTGGAAACATCACGCAAATACTCTTCATTTGTCGCATTGTCATAAGTGACAGGTTCCGCACCGTATTGTTCGGCTAGATCCATATAGATGGTTGTCGCTGCGCCTGCAGCTTTTTTTCCTTGCAAATCTTCAAAGGTTTTAATCCTCGATAGGTCATCCTTCCGAACAACGGCCCCGCCATAAGAATATTTAATCGGATGAGAAAATGAGAATTTTTCCTTTCGCTCGTCAGTAATAGCAATATCATTCGCAGCCATGTCAACCGTACTGTTTTCAACAGCTGATAACATTCCGGCAAAGCCCATTTCGGTAAATTCGACCTCTACATCTAAACGTGACGCGACTTCGCGCACGACCTCAACTTCATAGCCCGTTAACCCATCTGTATCATCGTGATAGGACGCAGGATACAATGTACCGGATGTGGCCACCTTTAGTGTGCCTCGTTCCTTAATGGAATCTAAGGCAGACGATTCTTCCGTCACGACGGAACAGGCTGTTAATGCGAATAACGTCAGTAAAACAGCTAAGCTAACAAACACACTCTTCACTTGTCGCATGATGATCCCCTCTTTTTCTTGATGATCCGTGAATAAATACTATACATCGCTAAAGAGTATCGCACACACTGTTCAGGAATTCAATAAAAACCGATTAATCTGCCCTGTTTTTAAAGGTATATATTATAAGGGAAGAGAGGAAGTTGGAAGATAAGAGACAGAAGCCTATCTTCGCAAGACGATGAACGATTGCAATCGTGCGTCTTGCTGGCGTATGATCTAAAGCTCGAAATGTATTGGCAAATGACAAAGTTTTGCGCAACTGATGATGAACAGGATGGAAATGTACCGTTATTTCATTGATGTACCTTCTGTCATTTCGTTCTTTGTTTTAAAGGGATTTAGCCGAATTGTACCATTACATCTGTCATTGTACCTAGCCGGATTTTGGAGCTGAATGCTATAGTTGATTCTATATTGAAAGCGCTCACATTATTGTGTGAACGACATTTTTCAAACAATCTATGCAGAAAAGGAGAGATGACATGAAGGCGACGGAAGCACCGGAAGTCGTAACGAAAATAAAAAAACAAGTCTCGCGTTACAAGCGAAGCGAAGCTGGAAAAAGCATTGGCAATTTTACTTGCTTGTGTTGCCACCTGTTCTTTATTTTTTAATTTTTAAGTATATTCCGATGTTTGGGGCGATTATCGCATTTAAGGACTACAATGTTGTCCAAGGTGCTTTAGGAAGTCCCTGGGCGGGGACGAAGCACTTTGAGTTGTTTTTTAACAACCCTCAGGCTTGGACACTCATTAAAAACACATTCTTATTAAGTTTATATGGTGTGTTGGTTAATTTTCCATTACCTATCTTACTAGCCATTGGTTTAAATGAAGTTCGCTCAAAAATGTTTAAACGTTCTGTGCAAATGATTACGTACGCCCCGTATTTTATTTCCACCGTTATTATTGTCTCAATGATGATGCTTCTTTTAGCACCTCGTCTTGGGATTTTAAACAACCTCCTAGGGTTATTTGGCCTAGAAGCAATTAATTTCCTGGGAAATGCGGATTTGTTCAGGTCGATCTTCGTCTGGTCGGATGCGTGGCAAAATACTGGATATGCTGCGATCATTTATTTGGCAGCACTTGCTGGAATTAACCCTGCGCTTTATGAAGCTGCTAAGGTCGATGGTGCATCAAGAATACAAAAGATAATCAACATTGATTTACCAGGAATATTACCTGCAGCATCTGTCATTTTAATTTTAAGTGTTGGAAACTTAATGGCCATCGGTTTTGAAAAGGTCTATTTGCTACAAAATCCACTCAATTTAGAGACGTCTGAAGTGTTGGCGACTTATGTTTATAAAATAGGTCTATTAAACGCCAACTTTAGCTTTGCGACAGCCGTTGGTCTGTTTAACTCAGTTGTTAACTTAGCTTTACTCGTAGCGGTCAATTTCTTAGCACGTCGAGTCACAGGGAACAGCTTATGGTAAATGTCACAAAACGAGGTGAAAAAATGCAAGCAGCACGTTCACAACGAGTGAAAGAGTCGGCGAGTGACCGCGTTTTTTTAATCATTGTTTATACCATTTTATCAATTGTCGCTTTGTCAATTTTGTATCCGCTTATTTATATTGTCAGTTCGTCATTGAGTAGTCCGCTCGCTGTTACATCAGGGCGTGTTTGGCTCTGGCCGGTCGAATTCTCGCTAGAAGGATACCAAGCCGTTTTAGGAAGCAGTAAGGTGGTTCTAGGGTATGCAAACTCTTTATTTTATACCGTGTTTGGAACACTTATTGCGGTAACACTGACGGTGCTGATCGCGTATCCACTCTCAAGGAGAAGTTTTTTTGGCCGGACGTTTCTCATGTTTTTTATTCTGTTCACGATGCTGTTCACTGGAGGACTCATTCCAGAATATCTCGTCGTGCAAAACTTAGGAATGGTTGATACGCGGTGGGCACTCTTAATTCCAAAAGCGATTGCTGTTTGGCAAGTCATCATCGCTCGTACTTTCTTCCAAACGAGTATTCCAGAAGAGCTTGTGGAAGCAAGTGAAATGGACGGCTGTAGTGACATCCGCTTTTTATGGTCGGTTGTGCTGCCGTTGGCGAAGCCAATCATTGCTGTTCTTGTGCTCATGTATGCGATTATGCAGTGGAATTCGTACTTCGACGCCTTGATCTATTTGAAGTCAGAAGCATTGTATCCACTACAGCTCGTTCTCCGAAACATTTTAATATTAAATACAGATTCAAGCAGTTTAATGGACGCGAGTGAAATGATGGAAAGGCAACGTTTGGCAGAATTGATGAAGTATTCATTAATTGTCGTTGCGAGTCTCCCAGTGTTAATGATTTATCCGTTTGTCCAAAAGTACTTTATGAAAGGTATGCTCATTGGCTCGGTGAAAGGATAGGCTGATTATCGTTATAGGATTTTTCAGATTTTTAAATTTAATATAGTGGACATTGATGGTGTTCGTCAGTGCTCATGAAAGGAGTGTTCAAGATGGCGTTATCTTTTAAGAAAATAGGTGTGTTGCTCTTTTTTGTCCTCATATTGACAGCGTGTGGGAATGAAGGGAGCACAAATGAGGCTGCGACAACAGAAGGCGGGAAGGTAAAGTTGAGTGTGTTTGCCCCTCAAGGAGCGGAAACGGATTTAGAGACCAACCTGATTTCGAAAAAGATGGAGGAAGAATTTAACATTGACTTCACTTGGCAAACGACGACTTATGACGCTGGGGCCGCTAGTGAAAAACGACAAATCTCGTTGGCGAGTGGTGATTATCCCGATGCGTATATGTTGATTCCGTGGGTCGATCAATTTTCGCAAGATGAGCTGTTAAAGTACGGACAACAAGGCGTGCTTGTCCCGCTAAACGATTTGATAGAAGAGCACGCTCCGAACCTCCAAAAAGCGTTTGAACAGGAGCCTGATTTTAAAGCGATGGCGACGTCACCTGATGGCAACATCTATGGCTTGCCGCAATGGAATGATTGTTTTCATTGCACATATCCTGAAAAAATGTGGGTCAATACAGAATGGCTTGACACACTAGGATTAGAAATGCCTACAACTCCTGAAGAATTAAAAGAAGTGATGATTGCATTTAAAAATGAAGATCCAAATGGCAATGGAAAAGCTGATGAAATTCCTCTCAGTGGTTATGTCGATCAGTTGCCAGTAAGGTACCTTATGAACGCTTTTGAATATTACCATAGTAAAGTTGAACCGCCATTATTGTTAAAGGACGGAAAAGTATCTTTTGCAGTGACGACTGATGGCTGGAAAGACGGGCTGAAATATATGGCTGAGCTTTATGAATTAGGTTTAATTGACCCTGGGACGTTTACACAAAATGCCGATGCGTTAGTTCAATTGGGGAATAATGCAGAAGCTAATATTCTCGGCTTAGGAAATGGCGCCCACCCAGCTATTTTTACAAATGATGAAGATCGACTACATGCTGATATTTATCAGCCATTACCACCGCTCAAAGGTTCGAAAAATTATGCCACTTATGAGTTTCCTAGTAAGCCAGGGGCTACGTTTGTCTTAACGAATAACTCGAGTGAAGAGGCACGTGTTGCTGCGATTAAGATGATTGATTCTATTTTCACGGTAGAAGGGATGTTAAATACTCATTTTGGGCAGGAAGGTACTGGATGGCGGAAGGCTAAAGAGGGAGATGTTGCTTTAAATGAAAACGTTGAACCGATCTTTAAGAACTTAACGGAAAATCCAGATGAAGAGGCTGTGAAGAATGCTGCCTGGGGATCACTAGGTCAGTATTGGCACTTCAGAGGTCTACGAGATGCAGATGCGCAAGGAACAGATATTTATGACAGTACTGGATACGAACGACGATTGCAGGAGGCGACATTGTTGTACGAAGGGAATGAACCGCCTGAGGGTGAGTTATTTCCATATTGGAAGTTATGGATCGAGCCATCTGTCGCGAATGAGCTCGCTATGCTGAAAACCAATATCATTGACTATATCGATCAAAACATGGTGCAGTTTATCACCGGAGCGAAGGATATTGATGCTGATTGGGATTCCTATGTGAAGGGATTAGAACAATTAAACTCATCAAGATATTTGGAAATTATGCAGTCAGCCTACGATCAGTTGGAAGAAGGTTCATAACGATGAGACATCTCACCAGTTAGTAAAAGCAGAGGGGGATATTTTCTCTCTCGATGGCAGGCTAACTGGTAGATGATTTAATTTTGTGAAATGTAAGTAGGCGAATCGAAGAATTAGAAGGGGCTGTAAATCGATGACTACATGGTGGCAAATGAGACCCAAAATATTGATACTACTCGTAGTTCTAGGATTATTTATTTTGCAAGGTTGTAGTGATAACGCTACGTCTGAAGAGGCTCAAACGACAGAAGATGGTCCAGTCAAGCTTAGTATTTTTGCTCCTCAAGGTCCGGAATCGGATTTACAAACGAACGAAAATACTTTGCTAATGGAAGATAAATTTAATCTTGATATTACTTGGGAAACAACGACATACGATTCTGGCGCAGCGAGTGAGAAACGACAAATTTCGTTAGCGAGTGGTGATTACCCGGACGCTTATATGCTCATACCATGGGTAGATCAGTTTTCTCAAGATGAATTGATTAAATATGGAAATCAAGGCGTTCTGTTGCCTTTAAATGATTTGATTGAAGAACATGCGCCGAATATTCAAAAAGCGTTTGAAGAGGAGCCAGACTTAAAAGCAATGGCAACAGCACCAGATGGAAATATTTACGGGATCCCACAATGGAACGATTGCTACCATTGCTCGTTCCCCGCAAAAATGTGGATTAATACTGAATGGCTTAACACATTAGATCTTGAGATGCCAACAACGCCGGAAGAATTAAAAGAAGTGTTTTTAGCGTTTAAAAATGAAGATCCGAACGGAAACGGGAAAGCCGACGAAATACCGGTCAGTGGACAAAACTTAGTCGGTGTGACGTATTTTATGAGTGCATTTGAGTACTACCATAGCGGTGAGATCCCCGTATTGTTAGAAGATGACAAAGTCTCCATTGCCGCACAAACAGACGGCTGGCGTGAAGGGCTTGCTTATATGAAAGAGCTTTATGACTTAGGGTTAATTGATCCAGGGATGTTTACGCAAAATGTCGATGCGCTTATCCAAATTGGAAATAACGCAGAGGATATTATTTTAGGAGCAGGACCATGGATTCCCTCAGACTTTACTAATGATGAAGATCGACTTTACTCAGATATCTACCAGCCCCTTTCCCCATTAGAAGGTCCGCAAAGTTATACGACATATAAATTTCCAAGTACACCGGGGGCAACTTTTGTATTGACGAATAAAGCAAGTCAAGAAGCTCAAGTGAAAGCTATAAAAATGGTTGATCATATGTTTACAGTCGAAGGGATGCTGACAGCTCATTTTGGCCCAGAGGGTATAGGCTGGCGGAAGCCGCAAGAAGGGGACATTGCCTTGAATGAAGAGGTCGATCCGATCTATAAGCAGCTCCCTGAAAATCCGGGTGAAGAAAGGGAGCCTAACGTTAATTGGGGAGCGATGGGGCAGTATTGGCATTATCGCGGGTTACGAGATGCTGAAGTCCAAGGAACTGACATTTATTCGCCGGATGGGTATGAGCGCAGGTTGCAAGAAGCGACGCTGCTTTACGATGGATATCAACCGCCCGAGGACGAATTATTTCCGTATTGGAAGATATGGATTGATCCAAGCGTGGCCAATGAGCTGGCGATGTTAAAAACGAATATTGGTGATTATATTGAGCAAAACATGGTTCAATTTATCACAGGCGCTAAAAACCTCGACACTGAGTGGGAAACCTATGTTCAAGGGTTTGAGCAGCTGAATGCTCCACGATATTTAGAAATCATGCAAAATGCGTATATGATGCGTTAGAAAGGGGTCAATAAATTGCCTGTCTAGAGCCTGGGCAAGACTTATTAAACAAAAGGAGCGTCAATCATGAGTAGAAATTCGGGAATAAAAATGTGGCTGCTGAGAAGCACGATTTTATTCATTATCATTTTAGGAGCATGTACGAATGAAGCGTCGATTGAAGAAAATACTTCTTCTGACAGTGAAGAGGCTGGACCAGTACAGCTTAGTGTTTTTGCGCCCCAAGGACCCGAAGATGATTTAGAAACGAATGAGATTTCTACTTTGATGGAAGAAAAGTTTAATATCGATTTTACTTGGGAGACGACCACATACGATTCGAGTTCAGCAAATGAAAAGCGCCAAATCTCTTTAGCAAGTGGGGATTATCCAGACGCCTACATGTTGATTCCTTGGGTAGATCATTTTTCTAAGGATGAACTTTTAAAATACGGGCAACAAGGAGTACTTATCCCATTAAACGAACTGATTGAAGAACATGCACCGAACATTCAAAAAGCGTTTGAAGAGGAGCCTGAGTTTAAAGCAATGGCGACCGCTCCAGATGGCCAGATTTATGGAATACCACAATGGAATGACTGCTATCATTGTACGTTCCCTGATAAATTGTGGATAAACACGGAGTGGCTCGATACTCTTAATCTAGAGATGCCTACGACTCCAGAAGAGTTAAAAGAAGTATTTATAGCGTTTAAAAATGATGATCCAAACGGCAACGGTAAAGCAGATGAGATTCCACTCAGTGGTTCGAATTTAGATGCTGTCACATACATGATGAATGCCTTTGAATATTATCATAGCGATGGGATCCCGTTGCTTTTAAACGATGGCGACATATCGATCGCAGCTAAAACGGAAGGCTGGCGTGCAGGGTTATCATACATGGCTGAGCTTTATGAGCTAGGATTAATTGATCCGGGGATGTTTACGCAAAATGGTGATGCGCTCATTCAGATTGGCAACAATGCCGAGGCGATGATTCTTGGCGCTGGTCCAGGCTTTCCTTCAATCTTCACCAATGATGAGGAACGACTTTATTCAGACATTTATGAGCCTATTCCACCATTAGAAGGTCAGGAAAGTTACGCCACATATTCATTTTCAAGTCAACCGGGAGCGGCTTTTGTATTGACGAATAAGGCGAGCGAAGCAGCTCAAGTGGCGGCGGTCAAAATGGTTGATCATTTGTTTACGATTGATGGGATGCTGACAGCGCATTTTGGTCCAGAGGGCATAGGCTGGAGGAAGCCGAAAGAAGGGGACATCGCTTTAAATGAACAGGTCGATCCGATTTATAAGCAGCTCCCTGAAAATCCAGGTGAAGAGAAGGAACCTAACGTGAGCTGGGGTGCTATGGGTCAATATTGGCATTATCGGGGATTAAGAGATGCAGAGGTTCAAGGCACGGACATTTATTCAAGGTCAGGGTATGAACGGCGATTACAGGAGGCGACGTTGTTATATGATGGTCACCAACCATCTGAGAACGAGTTGTTTCCGTATTGGAAAGTGTGGATTGACCCTAGCGTTGCCACTGAATTGGCGATGTTAAAAACAAATATTGCCGATTACATTGAGCAAAACATGGTGCAGTTCATCAGTGGTGCGAAAGACATTGATTCGGAGTGGGATGCATACATTCAAGGCTTTGATCAAATGAACGAGTCAAGATATTTAGAAATGATGCAAGACGCATATGATGAGGTAGCAAAGTAAATAAAGTCGCATGAACAATTTGACTTGGAAACAGATGTTATTTGGTGTAAAAGTCAGAAGGCTAATTAGGTCAAAGTTCAACTAGATAAACGGAAAATAAGGAAGTGTAAGGATATGAAGATGAATCAGCAGGGAGCATCAATTTTACTTTTAGTCATGACCCTACTGGTATTAGCTGCATGCGGTAATAACCCATCGACGAATGAGGCGGAAATGACAGATGATGGGCGGGTCAAATTAACAGTATTTAGTCCTCAAGGACCGGAAGTTGATTTAAAAACGAACCCAGTAACTGAATATATGGAAGAGCAGTTTAATCTTGATTTTGCATGGCAAACGACAACGTATGATGCAGGGGCGGCTAGTGAAAAGCGACAAATATCTTTAGCCAGCGGGGATTTTCCTGATGCTTATATGCTCATCCCATGGATCGATGATTTCTCTCAGGCAGAGCTTTTAAAATATGGGAATCAAGGTGTTTTGTTGCCACTAAATGATTTGATAGAAGAGCATGCGCCTAACTTACAAAAAGCGTTTGAGCAAGAACCGGACTTTAAAGCGATGGCAACGGCACCAGACGGAAATATCTACGGAATTCCTCACTGGAACGATTGTTATCATTGCTCCTATCCTGTGAAAATGTTTATTAATACAGAGTGGCTTGATGCACTTGGACTTGACATGCCTCAGACGACAGAGGAATTTAGAGACGTGCTTATCGCGTTTAAGAATGAAGATCCAAATGGCAACGGCAAACAAGATGAGGTGCCGATCAGTGGTTCAAATTTAGGACCAGTCCAATATATGATGAACGCTTTTGAATATTATTCGAGTGATGATGTTCCGATGTTGCTAGAAGATGATCAAGTGTCTATCGCTGCTGTCACCGATGATTGGCGGGAAGGGCTGCGCTATATTAATGAACTTTACGAACTTGGGTTAATTGATCCGGGAACTTTTACACAAAATGGTGATGCGTTAATCTCTTTAGGAAATAATGCGGAAGCGAACATCCTTGGTGTAGGTTACGGTCTGCCGAACAGCTATACAAATGACGAAGACCGACTGTACTCAGATATGTATCAAGTCATGGAGCCTTTAAAAGGACCAGAGCAATACACAACATATACGTTTCCAAGCCAGCCAGGTGCGTCTTTTGTCTTAACGAAGAACGCGAGTGAGGAAGCTCAAGTAGCTGCAATAAAAATGATTGATCATATGTTTACGATTGATGGTATGCTTACCTCGCACTTTGGTCCGGAAGGGGTTGGCTGGCGTCAACCGAAAGAAGGGGATATCGCTTTAAATGAAGAAGTTGAGCCGATCTATAAAACATTACCCGATGACCCTAATGAGGAAAGGCCTTCTAATATAAGTTGGGGCGCAATGGGACAATTTTGGCATTTCCGCGGACTGCGGGACGCTGAGGTACAAGGGACGGACATTTATTCGCGGACGGGTTTTGAACGCCGTTTGCAAGAGGCCACGTTGCTTTACGATGGTTTTGAGCCTTCAGAAGATAAAATATACCCGTATTGGAAAGTATGGATCGATCCAAATGTGGCGAATGAACTAGCAATGTTAAAAACGAACATGATAGATTATATTGAGCAAAATACCGTTCAGTTTATTACAGGCGCAAAAAACATTGAGACGGAATGGGATAGCTATGTTCAAGGGCTAGAACAATTAAACGCCACGCGCTACTTAGAGATTATGCAAAATGCATATGATGAAGTGAAGTAATAAAGCATAACAATTTGTTCATAATGGCAAAGAAGCGAACTCGGATTAGGGCACGAGTTCGCTTTTTTTATAGAAGGAGAGTGACTGTTAAAAAGAGAATTCTATTGTCTGAGAGACCTGCAGCTTAACAAGATAGATCAATATAAAATACGGAGGCATCATCATCATGACATGCTCCTCGTATCATTGAAAATGATGATGCCAGCTCGTTAAAATGAACTATCTAGCCATGCTTTTTAGTCAGTCAAATGACTCTTAAAAATGCATTGGCAGATACCTAATTCAGTTTAGTGAAAATTCAAAGCGTAAAGGGTTTTAAGTTCACTTTACAAATCATAAGGCCATAATAGTGTCATAGGTTGTCGTATCTATGATAGAGTAGGTGAGTGCCTATCATTTCGGGTTTCGAAAAGAAAAATTAAGAGATAACAAAGGGGGATTGGGCTGATGAAAAAGGTTCCCCATCAGTGGAAGGTCGTTATTACTGTATTGCTTGGGACGTTTACTGTCATTTTGAACAATAGTATGCTCAATCCGGCGATTCCGGAATTTCGTCATATATTTAATGCAACCCCAGTGGCAGTCGGCTGGATTATTTCAATCTTTATGGTTGGCATGGGAATGACGATGCCGCTGACAGGTTTTTTGTCCAGTAAATTTGGCAAAAAGAAGGTTTATATGACTGGATTGGCGATCTTCGTCATTGCTTCGTTCCTTGGTTCACTTGCCTGGAACCTCGGGTCATTGGTTGCTTTTCGAGGCATACAGGGAGTGGGCGGCGGAATGATGATGCCGCTCTCGATGGCGTTTATTTTTGACGCTTTTCCGCGCGAGCAGCGTGGTAAAGCGATGGGCGTATGGGGTGTAGCGGCAATGGTCGCTCCATCCATCGGGCCAACTTTAGGCGGCTTTCTCGTGGAATTTGCTAATTGGCACTATTTGTTTTTATGTAATATTCCAGTAGGTATTATCGGATTTATGGCTGCACAAAAGTATTTGAAAAAAGAATCTGGAGATCGAGAGCGAATGTTTGACGTTAAAGGTTTTGTCTTTGTGACGGTCGGTGTTGGGCTTGTTATGGTTGTCCTTAGCCGTGTTCGATCGGTAGCAGAAGCGCTAGATCCGTTGAACATCACATTATTGATCATTGGAATAATATCATTCATCGCGTTTGTGCTCGTTGAACGGAAAACGGAAACTCCATTACTAGACGTATCGTTATTTCGAATCCCAGCCTACACAATTTCAGTATGGGTGACCGTTTCCTCGTCTATTAGTCTTTTTGCAGGCATTTACTTATTGCCTCTCTTAATTCAGGACGTCTACGGCTACAATGCTGTTGTGACTGGACTCGTTTTGTTGCCGGGAGCGATTTGTACAGGAATATTCATGAATGTTGGGGGAAGGCTTCTTGATAAATCAGGCCCGACAAAGGTCGTGACAGTAGGTTTAGTCATTATGGCAATTGCATTTATGATGCTCGGACAAATTGAGGTGGCCACGTCGATGTGGTTTCTCGTTGTATTAATGGGTGTTCGTGGAGTTGGGAATGGATTAACGAATATTCCAGCGACCACGACAGGCATGAATAGCATCCCAGATAAAGATGTCGCTCAAGGATCAGCGATGAACAATGTGATTCGCCAAATAAGCTCTGCGTTTGCAGTTGTTTTTGCTTCGTTGTATTTTCAGCTCCGTTCAAACGCATTAGAGCCGTCCATAGGAGAAAAGGCAGCACAGCTAGGAGCAATTACCGAATTTTTCTGGATTACTGGTTTTTTACTCGCATTAACGATACCAGCGGGCATATTGCTGGGGAGAACGACCAGTGCACCGAGAAAAAAAGCGTCATCTGAACCGCATGGAGCGTAAGGATTTCACCGGTGTGTTGTCCTTCTAAGAGCTCTAAGTTATATTCGAGTCTTCGCTTTTTTGCGCCTCGTATGACATGCGTTTATACATTCTAATGGTCTAAGTGTAGGAAAATCCAAAGAGGGTTTTTCTACACGCTAATGTTTATTATCGATCTTACATAGTTTAGCTATTGAAGAGAAATGACATTAAAAATACAATGTTTGATATGATAAGTGAAAATGGCGGAGGTACAGCAATGAAAAGAATTTTCGGTTTTCTGAAGAATTACAAATTAGCGACAGCTGTAGCTCTTTCGCTTATGGTTTTTGAGTTAGCTGTTGAGCTTATTCAGCCAATGATTATTGGTCAAATCATCGATAAAGGTATTGTCCAACAAGATGTGTCTACGATTTATTGGTATGGGGGGATTCTTTTAGGCCTTTCGTTGTTAGCGTTTGGGGCAGGTTTGCTTACTTCTTTTTATGCCGCTCATGCGAGTCAAGGTGTCAGTTACGATTTGCGAGAAAAGCTCTATGCTAAAATACAGTCTTTCGCGTACTCAAATTTTAATCAATTTCCAACGTCCTCATTGATTACAAGATTGACTGCCGATATTGTTCAAGTGCAGAATGTCGTATTTATGGCGTTACGCTTTGCGACGAGAGCGCCGTTATTTGTCATTTCCGGGACCGTCATGGCTTTTTTTATTGATTGGCAGATTGCGCTCGTATTGTTTATTTTCATGCCCGTATTAGGCTTATTTATGTACATCGTATTAAAACGGGTTCATGGGAAATTTAGAGTTGTGCAAAAGAAGCTTGATCATGTAAACAGAGTGATGCAAGAAAACCTAGCGGGGATGCGCTTAATTAAAGCGTTTCTAAGAAGAAAACATGAGAACAAACGTTTTGCAAAGGCAAGTAAAGACTTGAAGGATACAGCAGTTTCAGCGATGCAAATTGTTGAAATCGCTATGCCGACGGGAATGTTTATTATGAACCTTAGTATCATCGCGATCTTATGGTTTGGCGAACTGCAAGTGGCGACAATGAACGCTTCGTCCGGGGATGTTGTCGCGATTATTAACTATGCAACACGGGTCATGGGCTCACTAACAGCATTCTCAATGATTGCTTTAGGATTTTCACGGGCGCAAGCGTCAGCAGATCGAATAGGGGAAGTGCTCGATACGAATGCTGACGTAAATGATGATAAAGTTGGAGAAAAAACACTTGCCCATTCAGGGGAAGGGCGGATTCAATTTAACGACGTATCATTTCGTTATCCAAACAACAGCCAAGATGTTGTACAGGACGTCACGATCGACATTCGTCCTGGTGAACGGATTGCAGTCCTTGGTGCAACGGGTTCAGGTAAAACGTCTTTGTTTCAGCTGATTCCACGACTTTACGAAGCAACAGCAGGTCAAGTTTTGGTAAATGGTATTGATGTGCAGGATTACCGGCTGGATGCTTTGCGCAGACAGATGGGCTATGTGCCTCAAGAAGTCATTTTGTTCTCGGGAACCGTGGCGCATAATATCGCTTGGGGAAAGGAAGAAGCAACACAAGAGGAGATTCGCGAGGCAGCAGTGGCGGCGCAAATCCATGAGACGATTATGAACCTGCCGAAACAATACGAGACACATTTAGGTCAAAAAGGCGTCAATCTATCCGGGGGACAAAAGCAAAGGCTGTCTATTGCAAGAGCGCTTGTGCGCAGACCTTCGATACTGCTTTTGGATGATAGCACAAGTGCGCTCGACGTAAAAACGGAAGGGAAACTGCTAGAAGCGTTAAAAACGTACCAATGTACGACGTTGCTCATTACGCAAAAGGTGAGCACGACAACACAGACAGATCGGATCCTCCTGATGGAAGATGGGCGTTTACGAGCATCCGGTACGCACGAGGAACTGCTGGCTTATGATGAGCTGTACCAGACGATCTATGCATCGCAAGTTGGCGAGGAGGGTGAGCACATTGCGAAGTGAATGGAAGCTCAAATTATTAGAGCCTTTCCGCATGCCGAAACCAGATTTAGAGCCAGAAGCGCGTAAGCTTGCACAGGCAGAGCATCCTGTCAGTGCGAGAGGAGTAGAACGTAAAAAAGCGAAAGATGTGAAAGGGACACTTGCCCGGCTGTGGGGTTATTTAGCCCAAGAAAAAGGAAAGCTTTGGCTCGTCGTTCTTCTCGTTTTATTCAGCTCAGCCCTCCAGCTTGCTGGTCCTGTAATCGTAGGGATGACGATTGACTATTATATTCATATGCAGTCTGTACGAGGTTTTGGCTGGGTGTTATTCGCTTTGTTCTTCGTTTATTTAATACAGGCGGCTTCGATGGCAGGGCATAATAACCTTATGATCTTAGTTGCGCAGCGAACGGTGTTCCAATTACGAACAGAGCTGTTTCGCAAGTTCATAAACTGCCAATTGCTTACTTTGACAAGCGCCAACATGGAGAATTAATGAGTCGAGTGACAAATGATATCGAAAATGTGAGTAACACCTTAAACACATCCTTTATTCAAATTTGTTCAAGTGTATTGACACTCATCGGTACTGTCACTGTGATGCTTTGGCTGAGTCCGCTTCTGACAGCTGTGACGATGCTGATTATTCCAGCCATGTATTTTGGGATGAAATGGATTACGAAGCGAACGAGCGTAAGATTTAAAGCGCAGCAACGTCAGCTTGGGCAAATGAATGGATATATTGAGGAAACACTGTCGGGCCAGCGGATTATTAAGGCTTTTTCTCAAGAAGAACGTGTCATGGCGAAAATGAAGGAGCGGAACGACTCGTTACGTTCGGCAGGCTTTTGGGCGCAAGTCTACTCAGGTTTTATCCCAAAACTGATGAACTTCTTAAACAATGCCAGCTTTGCGCTTATTGCCGGCATCGGTGGCTTGCTTGCCCTCCAAGGCGTGGTCACAATTGGTACGATTGTGATCTTTGTAGAATTCTCGCGGCAATTTACTCGGCCATTAAATGACTTAGCGAACCAATGGAACACACTTCTTTCGGCTTTAGCAGGTGCGGAACGTGTGTTTGATGTCATCGATGAAAAGAATGAGTCTGAAGATGAGAAAGACGCGGTCGATGTTGAAGATACACAAGGAAGAGTAGAGTTTGCCGACGTTACGTTCTCCTACGAACAGGATGAGGGAGAAACCGTTCGAAATATATCATTTACTGCTTCACCAGGACAGACAATAGCATTTGTCGGACCAACTGGTGCAGGTAAGACGACGATGATTAACTTACTCACTCGCTTCTACGATGTTGATTCAGGAAGTATCCTTCTCGATGGGCAGCCGATTCAACAAATTCGTCGTGAAAGCCTTCGCAGTCATCTTGCCTGTGTACTGCAAGACACCTTTCTTTTTGCCGGAACGCTTCGGGAAAACATCCGTTACGGACGTTTAAATGCCACCGATGAAGAGGTGGAGGAGGCAGCGAAAAAAGCAAATGCCCATAGCTTTATTACCGCGCTTCCAAATGGTTATGATACGGTCTTAACCTCAGACGGTAGTGGCATCAGCCAAGGGCAAAAACAATTGCTTGCGATCAGCCGGGCGATTTTAGCAGATCCTAAAATCTTGATCTTAGATGAAGCAACGTCAAACATCGATACGGTCACTGAAGTAAAGATTCAAGAAGCACTTGGCCGTTTAATGGAAGGACGCACGAGCTTTGTCATTGCCCATCGTTTAAACACGATTCGCAAGGCTGATCGAATCGTTGTATTACAGGAAGGTCAAGTGACAGAGATTGGAAATCATGATGAGCTGCTTGTGCGGAATGGATTTTATGCGAGTCTGCACAAGAGTGCTGTGGAAGGCTTGCCGTTAATAGAAAAAGCCCATGGCTAATTGCTGTGTAAGGCTACGGGGATAAGGAAAAGAGCTGACGGTGCGAAAACATTCAGCGCCAGCTCTTTTTATATAGTTTGATAAATCGGGCCCTAAGCCTATCAAGTTAAGTATGTCAATTTATTTAATTATCGTCCAAGTCGCCCGAGGCCAATGGCTATCATCAACCCGACAAGGAGTGAGATGAAGCTTCCCGAAATTGCAAGAACACCGCCAGACAGACCTGGAAAGATCACTACTCCAGAACCGAGTACAAGCCCTATAATAATGGAATATGTCGCTGTGTGGTAATGATGTAACAAATAGCGCATGACACGACTTGTTAGGAGTATGCCAATCACTAGACCAATGCCAATCGTTGCGATCACAGGGATATAAAGCGTTTTAACTGCTAAAATAACAGTCGGATACAGCCCAATTAACAGTAATATAAAGGACCCGCTAATTCCAGGCAAAACGAGCGCCGTACTGGCCAGCCAGCCGGCAAGAAATAAGGTCATATACTCTTCACTTGAAAGAGCTAGGGATGTCGGTGCGGCCCCTTCTTCTGGCTGAAACAATCCGAGCACCATTACAATAGTAAAACCAATGAGTAACAGTCCATAATGCTTTAGTTGGAACGTTTGCTTTGCATTCACTTCTCTCCATAAAAATGGCAGAACGCCAAAAATTAGGCCAATAAACAAGAAGTACGTTTGTTGAGGATATGTTCTAAGTAAAAAATCCATCACTGAACTCAAACTGAAAATGGCTGTCACAATCCCTACGCCAAGTGGCAGTAAGAACGATAGATGACGTTTCCATTCATGAGAAAAAATCCCCGAAATCGCATCCATTAAACGATCATAAATCCCGAGAACGACAGCCAACGTACCGCCGCTTACGCCAGGAATTAAATCGCTTATTCCCATAATTAAACCTCGCCAAAGGTTTTTCCATTCCATTCTCGTACACCTCTTTTGAACAAGCATCTTTACTATTTTAGCGTAATACTTTTAGAATTGCAGTACGTCTTAAGTCTCAACCGATCAATGGCGTGAAGTTGTCGTATGAAGCTTTTATTCTACACGTTTGCTAACGTTGCTCCAAAATGATTTGTATCCGATCTTTTTGAGCGAAAAAGGAAAAACAGTCATTGGTCGTCTGCGTTTATGCATGCTAGACTAATAGAAATGAATGAAAAAGGAAGGTATCATTGTGACAATAACCAATATGGACGAACTACAACAGTCCTTGCAGCGCATTTATGGATACCGTGAATTTAGGCAAGGACAGCATCAAGTCATTCAGCAAGTACTTGAACATAAAAATACGTTAGCGATCATGCCAACAGGCGGCGGTAAATCATTATGTTACCAATTGCCTGCGATACATATGAAAGGTGTAACACTTGTGATTTCCCCATTGATCTCGCTCATGAAAGACCAAGTTGATGCTTTAGAGGCATTAGGGATTCACGGAAGCTATGTTAATAGCACGCTACATCCGGAAGAGGTGACGCACCGGCTGAACGCTGTAGCACGTGGAGAGGTCGACTTGTTGTATGTTGCTCCCGAACGGCTCGGTGATGCCCGTCTAATGAAAGCATTAAAGACAGCTGGGCTAGCTTTTGTTGCTGTCGATGAAGCCCACTGTTTGTCCCAGTGGGGGCATGACTTTCGTCCAAGCTACAAAGAGATTCCGCAATGGCTAGAAGCTTTTGCCCCTAAACCATCGGTTCTCGCGCTCACCGCTACAGCGACACCTGCTGTGGCGGAAGAGCTGCAGCAGTCATTTCATATTCCAAAAGAACAAACGGTGCATACCGGGTTCGCTCGTGACAATTTGACGTTTCGCGTAATGAAGGGTGTAGACAAATCGGCGTACATTCAGCAGTATGCACTGCAGAGAAAAGACGATTCAGGCATTGTTTATACGTCAACACGTCGTGAAGCCGAAGCAATATATAAAGGTTTATCCAATAAAGGGATACCTGCCGGAGTCTATCATGGCGGCTTACATGAAGAAGAGCGAAGGGCGGCGCAGGAAGCTTTTCTTTATGATGAATGTTTGGTGATGGTAGCGACAAATGCGTTCGGAATGGGAATTAACAAATCAAATGTTCGTTATGTCATTCACGCAAGTATGCCAGGAAGCATGGAAGCATACTATCAGGAGGCTGGTCGTGCAGGACGTGATGGAGAAGCGGCGGAATGCGTACTGTTATTTTCAGCGCAAGATTTGCGAACGCAGCGTTTCTTTATTGAACAATCAGAAGCGAGCGATGACCGAATTGAAGCGATGTATGGGATGTTGAACGACATGACGGGTTATTGCCATACAGACGGCTGTCTCGTGCAGTGGACGCTAGCCTATTTTGGCCAGACGTGTCCGGATGCTTGTGGACGATGCAGTAATTGCACTCGTGAAGGAGAATTCGTCGATCGAACGGAAGAAGCACAAAAAGTACTTTCGTGCGTCATTCGGATGCGGGAAAGTTATGGTAAAACGATCGTCGCTCAAGTATTAACAGGTTCAAAAAATCAAAAGATACGGCAATATAAGCTGCATACACTTCCTACCTATGGGTTGTTAAAAGGCACGGCTGCTAAAAAGGTGCAGGATTTTATCGAATTTCTTCTGGCAGAACAGTATCTCCGTTTAACGATGGGAGAATACCCGAGGGTGAAAGTAACACAAAAGGGATCAGAAGTCTTGCGCAGTGAACGCACTGTACAGCAATTTGTTGAACAACAGCATCCCGTCGCGCAAAATGACGAACTCTTTGATACGCTGCGTAGCTGTCGGAAGCGGCTCGCTCAAGAAGAAGGATTACCGCCATTTATGATCTTTTCTGATAAGACGCTGCGTGATATGAGTGAGAAACGTCCAGCAACATTAGAGGACATGCTGAACGTCTCTGGAATCGGTCAGCTGAAGCTAGAAAAATACGGAAAAGAATTTTTAGAAGCGCTTCAACACGAGTAACACTGCTAAACAGGAAACGGCAGCCCATTTTATCTAAGTGCTGCCGTTTTGCGAACGTCATTATCGAGAAATTAAGTTAAACAGAAGGACGCCAGCAAATGGACCCAGAATACGTTTCTTCGTCGAGCTGAACGTCAAATCCATGCTTCTGATAAAAGTGAATCAGGCGATCTAAGTGTCCCCAATCGCGTTTAGCGAGGTCGCCTTCGATTCTCCAAGCATTATATTCCTCCGCTTGTTCTTTTAGATACGCCATGCAGATTGAACCAAACCCTTGATTTACTTCTCCTTTAATGTCTCCAATCCAGAGGGTTCCTTCTTTCGTATATTCACCGGTCAACATAAAGTCCCATTGACCACGATAAGATGTTTTGCAAGAGTTTAGCCTGATTTCAAAGATCAAGCCGTCCGTTCTTCGCGAGACGACAACCCATTCATCATATTTGTCTTGCTCTAAGCCAAGCACCTCTTGTTTCCCCTCTTTTGCGATGTCCTTAATGTTTTGCTGAATGCGAAACAGCTGAAACTCGGCGGAGTCCTCAAACGCCTGCCGAGACATCGTTGCTACCACTTTAAGCGCCTCCTTGTTGTGATCAAACCAATCAAAAGTCCAACCGCCATCGTACAAGAGGTTTCATTTAATTTCAAGGGTTGACGTTTTCAATGATGCTCCATTCGTGTGTGAATAGGAAGCTGATCAAGAAGATGTTAATTTAAATTGATTAGGTTTCTCTTAGTTATCTTTCGTGAAATTTTTGAAAACTGAAAATAATAGCAACAAAGATATAAGAGAATGGTACAATTTAAATAGTTTGATAAATCGGACCCTAAGCCTATAAGTTAAGTATGTCAATTTATTTAAAACATAGGGAGACCAAGTCATGGAGGAAGCTCAGCAAATTTACGATGAGCGGTTGGCTGAAAGCTAAAGTTATTGGTTCTCGTAGACAAAATTTGGTCAGGAGTGACTTATATTGAATCACGCGTCAGTGTCGTTGGAGCAAGATTGGCTTATCGCAAAAGCGGATGAGAATCCATTTACAGCGAGTATTGAGACGAATGAACGAGAGATTGTCTTGTCAAATGGGTTAATTCGGCGCAAATGGCGCCTTGTACCGAACTGTACAACGGTTGGATTTGATAATTTGCTGACGAAGGAGACAATCATTCGCAGTGTAAATCAGGAAGCCATCGTGACACTGAATGGTCAATCCTACGATGTCGGCGGTGTCGAGTGGAACGGAGAAAAAGCCTATTTAAAGGAAGAATGGCTCGATTTAATGGAAGAAAATACAGAAAGTTTCAAATATAAAAGTCATCAAGTGCATCCGTTAAAAGAACGTTTTTCTTGGAAGCGAAAAAGGGGTGTGAGCGAGTCACCATGGCCGCCCAAAGGCATTTCCTTAACATTTTACTATGATCCTCCCGAGAAAAGCTCGCTTGAAGGGGTATCTATAGCCATCACCTATGATATCTATGATGGCATCCCCCTCCTTTCTAAGCAATTGACTATTTTTAATCATCACCAACGAGACATTGTGCTCGATCATTTTGTTGGTGAAATTCTCTCGACAGTGGAGGTGGAAGCACCAGTCGATGATCAAACGTTTTGGGATGTGCCCAATATTCATGTTGAGAGTGATTTCGCCTTCCACGGTATGACGTCTAAGGCAGCCAATGAAACGACGCATTGGCTGCCAGATCCTTCATATACGACGCAAGTGAACTTTAATTTAAATACATTGACGAGACTGGAAAGCAAGCCGAAAATCGGGCCGGCAGTGACCATTGCTCCAGGAGAATCGTTCGCCAGCTTTCGCACCTTTGAGCTCGTCTTTGATAGCACAGATCGCGAACGAAAGTCGTTAACCCAAAAGAAAATGTATCGACTGATCGCGCCGTGGGTGACAGAAAACCCACTAATTATGCACGTCTTAAGTGATCAAACGGATGTTGTGAAACAAGCGATTGATCAAGCAGAAGAAACAGGTTTTGAAATGGTCATGCTCTCATTCGGCAGTGGTTTTAATATGGAAAATGACGATGAAGCATATTTATTGAGAATGAAAGAGTTGGCGGATTACGCTCATACGAAAGGGATTGAATTAGGAGGTTATTCACTTTTAGCGAGCCGGTCAATTGGTCCGGAACACGATGTGATCAGTGATCAAATCACATTTAATCAATCGCCGTGCCTTGCAAGTGCATGGGGGCTGCGTTATTTTGACAAGCTTAAGAGCTTTTTTGAAAAAACGGGCTTTGATGCGCTTGAGCATGACGGTTCGTACCCTGGGGATATTTGTGAGTCAAGGAGCCATCCCGGACATCAAGGGAAGGAAGATTCACAATGGATACAATGGAAAATGATTAGCGAGTTTTACATTGGTGCAGAGGACGAGGCATTTATTTAAATGTCCCTGATTGGTATTTTTTAAATGGCTCAAATCACATTAGCATGGGCTATAGGGAGGTCAATTGGGCGCTGCCGCGGGAAAGGCAGATTATTTTATCGCGGCAAAATATTTATGATGGTACGTGGGAAAAGACACCTAGTATGGGGTGGATGTTTGTACCGCTTATGGAATATCACGGTGGCGGAAAAGCTTCAACGATGGAGCCGCTTCATGAAAACTTAGAAACATATGAACAGCATTTAATCAACAATTTAACGTCTGGTGTCCAAGCCCATTATCGCGGCTTACGATTGTATGATACTGAGAAAACGAAACAAATTATCCAAAAGTGGGTTCGTTTTTTCAAGCAGTATCGCGACATTTTGGAATCCGACATCATTCATGTGCGCAGACCAGATGGGACACATATCGATTGTATGATGCATGTCAATACTGAGCTCGAAACGAAAGGGCTAGCTGTGATGCACAACCCCAAAGAGCAGCCTGTTGAAGAAACCATTTACTTGCCATTGTATTATACGGGAATGACAAACGAAGCGGTTGCGATCGATCGAGAAGGCAATGAATCGGTTTACAAGCTCGATCGTCATTACGGCATTGAAATGCGCGTTTCCATAGAAGCAAAAGGGACGGCTTGGTTTGTATTGAAAAATCATGAAGTGCTCTCATAAACGAGAGGCGCGTTTACGGAAAGGAGAGCCGGTTGCTTTTGTTAGCAGGGCTGAAGACTAGATTCATGGCGGTCGTCTTGTATTCTATAAGGCAAATGACTTTTTTGAATATTGGTGTTGGCCGTGTGAATGGCCTTGAAGAATCGATGCCACCGTTATGTCATGTTTAATATAGCGCGAGTGTCGTTTGGTGAATAACGATATGCGCTGCTCGTACATGTAGAATAGTGGTTTTGACTAAAGGGAAGTGCCCATGGTACTTCCCTCAGCCTGTTGACAAACGCTTTCATCCGTCGTTGCTCGGCTCGCTCATTCTCTCATGAACAAGAGGTTCAATTCGAGTCTTCCCTCGCCATTGCGCCTACGCTGCGAAGCGTTTTCAAGCCAGGCTGAGAATGTTGACAAACGCTTTCATCCGTCGTTGCTCGGCTCGCTCATTCTCTCATGAACAAGAGGTTCAATTCGAGTCTTCCCTCGCCATCGCGCCTAGGCTGCGAAGCGTTTTCAAGCCAGGCTGAGAATGTTGACAAACGCTTTCATCCGTCGTTGCTCGGCTCGCTCATTCTCTCATGAACAAGAGGTTCAATTC